>NZ_JAAHGM010000026.1:70747-94522 GCF_010692625.1 Okeania sp. SIO2C2 | reverse complement strand
GGCGGATGGAATTTCACCATCAAGGGCATAAGAGTTTTCACAGGTCGGAATTATTGGTTCCATGTCGTGACCTGGAAGGCTAGCTATATCTGCTTTTCAGCAGCCTTGACTAGCCAACGAGTCGCACCAAAGCCTTAGCCATATCGTACAAAGTCAAAGCAGCCACAGAAACTGCCGTCAAAGCTTCCATCTCCACCCCAGTTTCCGCCTTAGTTTTTACCATGGCCCGAATCTGATATCCAGGTAGTTGTGGATCGGCAATTAACTGAACATTTATTTTTTGTAATGGCAAAGGATGACACAAAGGAATCAGTTGAGCCGTTTGCTTGGCCGCCATAATTCCAGCCAACTTAGCAGTTCCCAAAACATCACCTTTTGGCGCATTACCAGCTTGAATAGTTTCAAATGTTTCTCTTGACATCCGTACTTGTCCACCAGCTTCAGCCTGACGCACAGTAGGCACTTTAGCAGATACATCAACCATTTGAGCTTCCCCCTTTTCATCCAAATGAGTTAAATTTTGCTCGAATTTAAAAAAATCTCTTGTCATTTTGTTCAAATGTGCTATTATTTATTATTAGTGCGGAAGAAAAGCTATTTAATTAAGCTTGATCCAACACTAAATGTAACGGGGGCCTGTAGCTTAGTGGATAGAGTGCGTGGCTACGGACCATGAGGTCGGGGGTTCGAATCCCTCCAGGCCCGTATCAAGAGTTAATAGCATAAGTATCTTGTCCCTGACCAGAAGCAAATCTGATGGAATGGGGCAAGTCTTTGTTTGACATGGTGATAAATGTAGCTAGTGCTAAACAAACAAGACAAGCATCCAGAGCAAACATACTTCTATAACTAAAATTAAATTGCTCTGCCACCAGACCAAAACAAGGACCAGCTAAAGCCAAACCTAAATCAAACCCACCAATACAAAGAGAGAAAAATTTACCTCTTTGACTAGGAAGACATCGGTCTGTCATTAAAGTAATCATCATAGGAAGAACCAAGCCACTAGAAGTCCCTCCGAGAATAGCTGCGAGTAAAATGGTGTTACTGCTATTTGTTGTCCATAACATTAACATACTCAACAAACTACAGACCAGACCTCCACAGATAAAAATGCCGCGACCAAATCTATCTGAAGCTCTTCCAGTAAAACAGCGGATGATAAAACTAGCGATCGCTCTGACTGTATAAAAAAGTCCTGCGTTAAGAGCAATTCCACTTTCTTGAATAAAAAGTGGCAGAAAAGTGATTGTTGTGCCAAATACTAAACCCACCATTAACATCACAAAACTAGGAACTAAAACCCTACGACTCCCTAATATTTGCCAGAATTTTTGTTGCTGTAACTCATTTAAAACAGGATTTAGATCGGTTTGATTTTTTCCTACTGTAGTGTTTTGTTCCCTGACAAAAGAACTACATAATAAACTTATAACTCCCAGAGCAGAACAAACGATAAATAAAGCTACATAACCACTCGCCTCTGCTAAAAAACCTCCGATTGCTGGGCCAATTCCCATACCTATAGGAGCTGCTAAACTCATATAACCAATTAATTCTCCCCTACGACCGGGAGGAGACAAGTCAGCCACCAAAGCACTATAGCCAATAGTAACTCCAGCAATACTAATACCGTGAAAAGCACGAACTCCCATTAGTAGAGGAAAAGACTTTAGTAGTAAATAACCGAATGGGGCGATCACTGCTACACTTGTGCCAACTATCAGGACTAACTTCCGACTTCTCGTATCAGCTAATGGTCCTAGAACAAATCGTGATAATAATAGTCCCACAGCAAAGCAACCTATTACCAGGCCAATTTGTTGTTTCGTACCTCCAATAAAATTTATGTAAAGAGGTAAGGTGGGTAGTAAGGTGGTTATACTTGACCAAAATAATAAGCCTGCAACGAACAACATCATTAGACTGTGCTGGTTTTGAGGCTCAAGTGTTCGGAATACTTTCACTGTTAATTGACTCTGAATAACTTGTATTCCTATATTTTGTAACACATTGTTAAGATTTGCCTGTCTAAACTTTCTTAACTACCACTGTGGTTATATTTTTGTCAATTACTGGTTAAGGAGGGTGGTTAACGAAGTCAGAACTCAGAAGTCAGAAGTCAGAAGTTATTTTTGTCAAGGGGATTTTGAGCAACCCTCCTTGAATATTTCTGCTTTACACTATTGTTATATATTTGTCAATTATTGGTTAAGGAAGGTGGATAAAATTAGTTTGCTGTGCTAGTAAAAATTCAGGGCGATCGCTACAAAAACAACGAAATTATAGGCATTTGGAGCTTTATTTTGTTATTAAGTCATAGGTTACGTCAAATTATACTATTTTTGATAATATCACAAAATTGAGAATAAGCTCTGAAAGTATTGAAACTTGGTGGGTTTATTCAGGAATTTTTTTATTTTTTTTATCAGGGATTGATGACAAAATTTTGATTTTTTAAATTAAAAGTTGAAATATATAATTAAAACTGTTCAGATATCTATAGGAGGGAACAGGGAACAGGCAACAGTAGGAAAAATATTTCCCTGTCTAAGGTTTATTATCAGCATAAGTCGTAATACCATTTCTTTGTAAAAATGCGCTTAATAATTGTTGCTCAGACTTTAATTACACTGACTATTCTCATCTTTATATTAAGTGCAACTTGATGGAGAAATGGTATAACCAACCCATTCTTTTTCTTTGTTATGTATGTAAATACCTATAGAAAGTTTTTGAAGATAAGTCGGTAGACTTACAGCAAATTTCAGGAAGCGTGAGGTGCAATTCAAGACTAATCTATAATTTTTATTCATTCTCTGTTCTCTCACAGGAGTGCGTATTCCCTCTCTTGGTCGATTGGATATCGGTACTTTGATATTTTTCACAGTGAAAATGCCTTCAAAGCTAGTAGGGTTTAACAATTAATAATTAATAATTACCTCTCCTTGAACCTATCCCACTAATAAGACTTTTGCTAAAAACTCTAAATATGTTGATAGTTAAAAACGAAAAATCAAGCTTTTCAAACACATTTTACTTAAACAAATAAACTTGTTAAAAATAGTGGGATAGCTTCTCTCCTTGAAAAGAAGAGGATTGACTAATCATGAAAATTTTTCTTCTCTTGGTCGATTGGATATGGCGAGGAGACCCGTTCTTACAGACCCGCTCCGCTAACGCCATCCCACCCTACGGGAAGCTCCGCTAACGACCGCTTATTATCCCCTGAAAAGAGGAGGCTTTAAACCACAATTTTTCGGTAAGGGAAATACGTTGATATATCAGGAAAAAGGTTGATTAAATGTAAAACCTAGACTATATAAGGGTTTGATCCTGTTCTTAACATATTTTTTGCCAAAGTACCGATAAAGTAGTTAAAAAAGAGTGATCGCTATATGCCAGCCAGTCTCAAAATTCAGCTAACAGAATCAGAAGAGCAAGAACTTTCAAGGTTGACTCGTGACCAAAAAATTCCCTCGAGAACGAGAACAAGAAAGGAGTTCTGCTAAAAAATATCAATTAAAGCAATATAAATTTAACTCTAATTGCTTAAACATAGAGATACAAAATGATTTATCTTTTTAACGTTTATTTAGGGTTTGCTGATTAAATATCAAAGTATTGACTGGTATTAGTTTGAGCAATTTTAGGTCTGGAGGGGGTGCGAGGTTTTAGGTGGTAATGGTTCAAAAATTCAGGATTTTGGTCAAGAGTTGAGCAGAACAATCTTGGGACAAAACGCCCGCTCCTACCTCCTCGCTCGTTCCCATTTCTCCTGTCTCCAGTATAGCTGTCTCCTGTCTCCTACCCTCACCCATAAGACTTTTGAGCGCAAACCCTATTTAGGGCAACCTACTTACCTGATCGACTCGAAAACTGCTGTATTAATTTGATATTTATTGAGAATCATGGCAGCAACATTTATTGAGAGCTGTTGCTTTTTAGCTATAAATTTCAGGCGTTTCACGACTAATTTTGAGAAGATGAGCAACGGCAATTATCAAGAAGTAGATGAAACAGAGAATTAAGGATTTTGAAATAGTATGAGATTGGGTGCATCTCAATTTTGAATAAAGCCATAATTTTTTGGCTTTTAGGCAACAGGCAACAGGCAACAGGCAACAGGGAATAGATAGGAAAAAAGTATTTTTGCAAATACTGAGATGCACCCATGAGATTTTGAAGATTGCTGCTTTTCAATAATGTCAAGAGGGTTTTTGCGTAGTGCTATAACTAGAACTTTTAAAAGCAGTGAAATATTTAAGTTTATTCTGTGCAACTGGACATTTAATTGGTATCTGCAAAATTAATTGTATAGCAATTTTCATTACTACTGTTGACTTATACTTATAGAGTATCTAAAATCAGGAAATATTAATCATCAACCTTTCTTTTTCCTTCTTGTTTCTTGCTTCTTGCTTCCTCCTTTTACTGTTGATTTTTTTGATCCAACCAAGCTAAAGCAGCAGCAAAAGTTTCAGCTAAAACACTAATCAAGCGATAAAACGCAACAGCACTTAACACAATACCAGGGGAAAATTTTTGCTCCAGTAAAGCCAAAGCAGTTGCTTCAAATATCCCAACACCTCCAGGCGCCCCTGGCACAACTAAACCTAATAGCCATGCTAAACTAAAGACACTAATTATTAATAAAACTTGATTAAATTCAATAGAATTGAACGCCAACATAGTCAACAAAAATCCAGCACCTCGAAGCAAAATGAAACAAATTTCTCCGAAAAAAGGCTTAATTGGATAGCGTACTAATTTTAATTCAGTATGTAGATATGAATCAGATTTTTTAACTTTTAATTTTAGTTTAGCTAAATATTTAATTACCGGGTTTAAAATTCGTGGATGAAGAATAAAAATGACTATAAAAAAACACAAAAATTGTAAAAACAAACTTTCTTGAGTGGAAGCAAATAAAGCAATAGCTAAAGCTGCAGCAGCCATTAAAAGCGGTTCTATCAACACAGTGAAAAGTGCAATTTCAACGGGTACTCCCGCCTGTTTTATTGAAGAAATCCGACCATAAAAATGCCATATATTTCCTGGTAAATACTTGGCAACATTTGTGAGGAGATATACTCTAATAGCCCATCTTAGATTAACTGATTGATTAAATTCTTTAATAATCCAAAACCATACCCATCCAGACCATAAATGAGCTATTATTGTGACGATAAAAGCAGTTCCTAAACTTACCCACCCAGAATCACTAATTCTAATTTCTAGTACTTGTTGCCATTGGTCTTTGAGAGTTTTAGTTAGAAAAAATAAAGTTACTCCTAAAATAATCCACGCCAGATAGGGTTTCAACCTTGATAAAACTTTTTTCATAAAAAATAATACTGATTTGTTGAATAATTGCTAACTCTTTGTCTTTCCTCTCTAAACTGTCTAATACCAAATTGATAAATGTTTGCTACAAATAGCTAAGGTATTTCTATGGAGTCAGAAGTATCGAGTCAGTTAGGGGAACCGTTGGATTGGCGACATACAGAATGAATGGCTTCAATACCAATTTTTAGGTCATAAATTCTCTTTTTCTCTTGGTGGAGGTTCCCTCTCTTGGTCAGCATTCCCTTGCTTCTGATGCCGACGCGGGGCATGACCCCTCTGTTGATTGATGGTCGGTCAGGGAGGAGACCCGAAGAGTGACAGACCTGCTGCCTCTTTCCTCCTCCGGAGGAGCTTTCCTATGGGAATGCTGCACAAACGCTAATGCTTTAAATGTTCGGAGCAAAACGCCATCCCTTGACCACTTGCCACTGGCATCGTCCCAGGGTTCCACCACTTTGTCAAAGGGAAATTTCCTGTACTTATCTTTTAATCAAAGTTATTATTCGTAACATTCTTTTTTCAAATTGGTATAAGTAAGTATTCAGCAGTCAGCTATAAGTCGAAAGATATTGCTTTTAATTCCTCCAAAAAATTGATAAATTGAGCTAAAATTAAAAGTCTTTTCTCAAAGCTTATAGCTAAGTACTCAAAGACTTTTTGTTAAAAGAAGATTAAATTCTTGTCTAAGCAGAGTTTTGACTCAACATATTTGCATTAGAATGACCTAGGAAAAAGGCAGCAATAAATTATTCTTATACCAAATTAATAAAATATTGAAAAGCGTGAGGACACAGGGAACAGGGAACACTTAACTGGGAACAGGGAACAGAGAAAGAAAAACATAAATATTAAAGAGGAAAAAAGGTGTAAATTTTAGAATTTATGGAATTTATAATTTTTTCTTTTAAGAAGAAATCACAAATTTAAGATGTAACTGCCTTTGCGTGAATTTGGTATTACTTAGCAAACTCTTAAATGCCCACAATAACCCACCGAACAGACTTAAGATTAAGCGCTCTAGCATTCTTAGTCTTTGCTTTACAAAAACTATCTCATCGCTTAATCCTTGGGAAGTTTATTTGTTTGTTGCCCAGATATTAATATCCTAGTAGTCATTTTTTATCCAACTTAGGAATCAGTAATAATATATTTGCATTACCAATAATCTCCTGTGATTCAATTGTAAATTTATCTGCAAATACAGACTTAAAAATGTTCATATCTCCTCCGTAATAGATAAACCAGATACGCGAGTCTGTAGGAGGTAAACTTTCAACCCAATTTTTTAAATGGGCAGGAAAATTTGATTTATCTGTTTTTTCCCTCTCATAGAAATATATAGGTGCAGAACCTCGATAATAGTAAGTCAGAGTAAAAGAAGTGCCATGACCTGTAGAGTAAATGATAATGTCACCATCTCTATCTTGACTTTCAATCAATTGTGCTACTGGTCTGTAGTGGTCTGATGCTCCCATGTATCGCTGGGAACTTGTATAATAAGTTACTAAACCTAAACTAACGGTCAACATATATATTACGGCCAGCACTACTCCAATTATTTTTTGCCAATCGAAAACCTTAAAAAAACCAATTGCCACAAGTAGTATAAAGTATGGCTGAGAGATTATTAGGTAACGACTGTTCCATATCGAGTAAAATATATTAGAAAAAACAAAAATAGATGCAGCAGGTATAATTCCCCATAAAGCTACCCATATAACTTCTTGAGTGCGAGGTTTTTGAATTATTGCTACAAGAATAACTGTAGCAATAATTAAAGTTACAACTTGAATCAATAATGGTACATAAGGTAGCAGTGGTGGATGAGCAAACACAGTCATTATTCTTAGCTCTCGGAAGATTTCTCTCACACCAGGAGTTGATAACATCACTCGGTGCGATCCTGAATCACTTTTCACAGAAATAGCTACAGGAATACTAGCAATAATGATTGTTAAATATAGAACGAGATAACTGATTAATCTAGAAATTTTAAACTTAAACTTAAGCCATAAAATCAGAATATCTGGTAGCAAAAAAGCTGCATTTAAAGGTGTAGTGTAAAAGGATAAAATCCTACCAACAACCCATATGAATCGTGGAAGTTTTTGATCTGGGTACTTCAGAGAATGTCCAAGACCAAGACAGCCACAAAGCCCTAGGCAAACACTCATTGTATAGTATCTAATTTCTTGAGCATGATTAATAAATAATGGAGAAATAGTTAGTAAAAATGCTGCAAGAAGACCAACTTTTTTGCTAAAAAAGTCATTACCTAATCTATAAATTATATATACAGATAAAAGTGCAAAAATAATAGCTGGAACTCTCAACCATACCTCATTATCAGAAATCTTCATCCATGGATTTAAAAGAGCATAGTACAGTAGCCTGCCTTTATTAAAAGACATCTTGCGCCCATCTAAAACACTGATAAATTCATCTATCCATAGACCTCGGAAATTTACTCTGTAAAAGTACAAAAAACACCCTAAGAGAAGAATCAATAAAATAGGAAATCTTCCTTTTTGTTTGATAGGGTAAATAAACCTTTGAAAATCATTGAACATAAACTATATTTCCTGGGTTCAAAAATTAGGTCATACAATTTATTAAAAAGTATGTTTTTTTTGTAGAAATATCCCTTAACTGATAGAGACTATTGATATTCTCAGATAATAAATTAGCTATATTGAAAGCTTCAATAATTATTATCTATTCTATTATATCATGTCCGAATGTGTAGGATTTTTTTATAATAAGATCATGCTCGGTAGTATGGGTATTGTAAGCGTGAAGGTTAAGGAAGAAGCAAGAGGGAAGAAGGCTTAAAAGCTTGAAAAAACTTAAATTTCCTGTAGATATTCATCCTTGATTTTACACAAACGATACTAGGGGACATAATATGGTTTCTCCAGACTAGTCCTGACCAGACATTAGCCATAATTGTGACAACAAAAGCGATCATCAAATAAACTACCCCAAATTCGCTAATACAAATTTCTCTAACTTGCTGCCAATTATCTCTCAGGGTTCCAGCCATAAAAAATAATGTTCCTCCAAAGAATCATCCAGTTACTCCCTTCCCGCCAAAAGATTACCTATTTGATCACAATCAAAACTACATTATTTTAATTCAGGGTTGATGATGACCAAATTACTGAAAAATAGGACATTTAGGTGAAGCGATAGCTTGCGCTGACTTGTCAGTTCGCCAACTGGATTGGGATTTATGGCCAAAACTATACTACAAACATCAAAAACAGTATTTAAGGAAAAGATTACTAGCAATTAGATACCTATATGAGGGAAAAAGTAGAATAGAAGTATCAGAA
Organism: Okeania sp. SIO2C2; assembly: GCF_010692625.1. NCBI lineage: Bacteria > Bacillati > Cyanobacteriota > Cyanophyceae > Oscillatoriales > Microcoleaceae > Okeania > Okeania sp. SIO2C2. Next base: position 85,838 of record NZ_JAAHGM010000026.1, on the reverse strand, counting down.
TTATTAAATTGTAATTACAAAACTTGATCAACTTGGATAGATAAATTTCTGGAAGCAGGGTTAAATGAATTAACCAAACCAATTTGTCATCAAGTATCTTCAAGATTAAATTGAGAACAAAAACAAGAATTAAAAAGAATGTTTAGGGAAGAATTACCCAGAAACTATGGCATAGATAGAAATATATGAACAGGCCAAATTATTAGTACTGTGCTCGAGTCAAGATGGGAAGTGAAGTTAAAAACAACCAGAATCTATGAAATACTCAAGGAGTTAAATAAGTCAAATCCAAAAGCACATAGAGATGATGCTAATGCCCACAAAGAAGAGCAAAAAACATTGATATCAAACTTAAAAAAAACTCTCTTCTCAAGAAGAAAAAGAAAAAATAGTATTTTTTGACGAATTTGCTGTTGATGAACGTCCCAGTATTTTTTACGGAAAGTCAAATTGCCTAAAACCCTTTTCATTTTGCCTGTTGCTTTCTGATAACGACCATTTTTAACGTTAACCTACTTAGTATTTCCATAACTCCTAACTACTCTTGCTGCACTCCGAAATAGTTGATAGTATCTTTGACTAACTTCATCACCCACTTCAGACAATACATCAATGCCAATGCCATTACGACCCTGACTTTTTCCAGAACTATGAATATAACGTCCTTCTCCCAGGTATAATCCTACATGATCTGCCTGTTCACCAGTGCCAAAAAACACTAAGTCTCCGACTATGAGTTGATTATTTAATTGATATTTGTCTAAGGAAATCTTCTGACAAAAAGCTTCCTGTTGATAAGCATCTCTAGGTAACCAAATACCAACAGAAACAAAAGCAGCTTGAATAAGGCCAGAACAATCATAGTTAGGTCCTACTGTACCTCCCCAAAGATAATAATTAGAAGTGTTCATCGCTTTATAGGTAAAAGCAATCACCTCTGGTAATTTCTCTCTAATTTCAGTCTCGCGAAAAATGTGAGGCTGAAAAGGAGTTTGTGCTGGCTGAATTTTATCAATGTCTGTATATCTTAACCACCCTTGATAGTCATCTTCTTGTAACTTGACCAAAATTGCACTGTCGAATTTTTCCTGTAACTGGATAACTTGTAAATTTCGCCCAATTGCTGCTTGAGTTGCCAAAATATTGCACTTAGAAGAATCATAGATATTTATATTAGCTTGGCACTGATACTCAACAACATTAGATAATTGGTGGTCGAACACTAAATTTCGCTTGGATAATTTACTGAAGTTATTATAATATTTTTTTTATGGATATAAATTACAACCTTAGTTATCAGAATCACTATTATTTAAAGATAGCTTTAATTTTCAATAACTATGGAATAATTAACAGAGAATTTTTCACTCAATCCATATATTATTAAATAAGTATTTTTCTCTTTTCTAAATTTTACCTAATTTTTCTATATGACTTTTTTTAATCGAGATGAACAGTTAAATATCCTGGGTAAAGACATTATAGAGGCAATCAAGATAGAATTTTCGGAATTAACTTATGAGCAAATTGCGATAACTTGGTTAGTCTACGATTTACCAATGGCAGGAAATATTCAGAATTCCACAGAGTTTTGGCAACAGCAAGTGCGTGGTTGGAGCGATCACGGTGATGAACGGATGTATGCTGCTGGAATAGTCCATTTATTCTATCTTATAGCTATCTATGAGTGGTTAGAGAAAGGAATGGTCAAAACCTCAAAAGAGTTAGAAAGAGCAATTCGAGATATGATCGTTTATTCTAGCAACGATGCTACTGGTCTAGTTGTAGATGTTTTAACTGGAACTACCAGTGGACCTGAAATATCATCAGGGCCTTTTCAAACCTGGAAATATCAACGTAACTTTGTCAATCGTTATTTTCAATCTCTGAAGTGGCCTGAGTTAAAATTCATTAATATTAATCAAAAAACATGGTGTGATGGTCCTTATGGTCGAGAAAGGATGTTTCAAGGACTATTGATGGAAAATCGAAATATAGTTACTACTCATAGCACAGCTCGTTTGCTACATAGTATTGTGGGTGGGGTTGCAGTATCTCCTGTCGCCTCACAAAAAATGATGAACTTGTTAAAGAAAAATCCTAGCCAAGATAAATTAAGAGATAGAAGTAAGGAACAATCTATAGGATTTTTGGACGATAGTCTACCTCAGGATACTAAAGTATGGTGCAAAGGAAGCTCGGACAACCAAGTGCGTCATAATTTTGCTTATATTGAGTTACCAAATATTAAGCCATATCTTTTAGTTGTATTTACAGAAGGCAAGAACCTTAGTCAAAATGAAAAGATAATGCCTTATATTTCCCAAAGGTTTGTAGAGGCAATGAAAAAATTACAATAAAAGAACAAAAACATTTTTTCTCTTATGTGTTATGTCTTTAATTTATTTAATTTAACTATATTTATAACGGAGAAGGAGGGATTCGAACCCTCGGTACGGGGTTCTCCCGTACAACTCATTAGCAGTGAGCCGCTTTCGACCACTCAGCCACCTCTCCAATAATAATAATTATCTACTTTTTTGACATTCTGCCAACTTTGCCCTTAGGCGACAGCACAGGATTCCTAACCATGGCTGATTAGGGCTTTCTGATTTTAACTTATCTGCCTCCAAGGTCGAGGCTTTTTCCGGTCTTACGGTCAATCAACAGTAAGTCCCTAATCCGACATATCCCCTAGACAATACTAGGTAACCAGCCTTATTTTATTTACCATAGCACACTATTGAGAAAACCGCAACATTGATTTATTTTCCCATAAGACACTCCCTTGTCAGGAGAGCGCGGGCCTTCAAGCAACATTGAGATCACAGATATTTGTTGGTTATGGCAGGACTATTATAGAAGTTATATTTCCCAAAGTAAAGAGTAGGTAAAAATACAGGATTACCTGAACTCTCGAACAACTATTCCTAGTTACTTAATCTTGATATCTTTTACTTCTAGCTTAGAGTTTGTTGCCACAATCCTCAGTAAACAAATTCATAGATATAAACTTTTCGGCTCCCTAGAGTTATATGGTTACTAACTCTGGAATGAGTTTTAAACGCTTTTGTTTCCCATAATTTAGTAGAAGCTTAGTTAAAGATAGCTGACTTTCACCATTAATATGAGCGCAGTACATATTTCACACAAATTATCATAGCACAATAATTATTAGTCTGGATGCTTCCGACTCATTTTGTTTTAATCCCGGTACTGAATTAGAAATTAGATACCGGTACTTTGAGAATTTATTAAGTTCAAAAAAGCTTAAGGCGAATATAATTAGATTTTGTTCCTGATCAGTTCATAATTCAATCATATTAATAGTACAAAAACACAAATACTATCAAGTAGCTTTAAATAAATTGGCAAATAATACCAAGTCCAATTTTCGACTTCTCCCTGCTCTAAACAGACAAGGATTCTCAGCGGATGCTACGCAATGGGATCAATAAACATTGCTCGCTTTTTCTTAACTATCACCCAGAGATTTATCCTGGTGGGACTAGTCAAAATGCCCCTAGACACTCACTTGTATTGACATTAACTCATATAGATTGTGCTTACTTTTTTTAGCAGCTTTCAGGAGTTTCTATAACTATACCAAAATCTTACACTCCCTGTCCTGCCATTGCTTGCAGTAATATAGTCATACTGCAGTTGAATGTATCAACCGTTGTTTCTTAAATGCCGGGATTTCTCTGTACTAGGACAGTTCCAGATGCAGATGAACTTCTTACTCACACTTTAATTCTATCACTTCGGCCGGATAAATATCGCACCGTCATTTTCATCCCCTATCTAAAGACTAGGAACTTTCAACCTTTTTCTGTGTAAAGCTAATCTTAGATATTAATATGATATAAACAAACTGAATCTGTAGAAGTTATTCAAAGCAAAAGTTAACTTGTAACTACAGAATTTATTTATAGAATTTCAAATTAATCGGCAAATTGGGGAATTGACAATAGCTCATACTATGTTAAAATTCTGGAGGTTCATATAGATTGAGCCAAAAAATATCTGTAATATTTAGACAAAATCATATATAGTCTTAAAGATGCAAAAATATACCAAACAGTACATAATTATAACTTTCTAAAAAATGTATCTGTTGCAGCAGAAAAAAACCTGGCCTAGTTCATAAAACATGAATTATAACATTAGGTAGTGCTGTAGTCATGGGGAACAATGGTTATGCTTGTGATGTCTTAATTCACAAGGACTAAATTGTCCCTAGAAATGAAAATATAGGTTGACAAAAACGGTTATCTATACAGAATCTAAAATTAGCTCAAAGAGCTAATCAAACATAAATCAGTAATAGTAAATACTAAAAAACGAGGTAAGCAAGTGACTCAAGTAGTAATTCCACCAGGTACTGAAACAGATCCAGTAACCGATGTAAGTACTGGCATCGCCGATGGAGGTCGTGTCCGAGTATATACACCATTTCCCGATCGTGGAGTTGGGACATCTGGTGCAGACCAAATTTCAGCTTTAGCTGGTGATGATATAGTAGCATCTGGCGGTGGCAATGATGTAGTGGCATTAGGAGAAGGTGAAGATACTGGCGTTGGTGGTACTGGCAATGACTCAATCCAAGGGAACGAAGGAAATGACTCTATACAAGGAGGGGATGGAGATGATTGCCTGAGAGGTGGTAAAGATAATGATACCTTAGAAGGTGGTGAAGGAGAAGACATTATCTTTAGCGATCGCGGAGACGATGTAGCACGAGGTGGATCGGGAGATGATGATATCAGAGGTAATGAGGGCAATGATTTCCTAGAGGGTAATGAGGGCAATGATATTATCGATGGAGGTAAAGATAACGATACTCTTGATGGTGGTGCTGGGGATGACTTCATATCAGGAGCTAGGGATAACGATATTTTAACCGGTGGCGCTGGAGCTGATGATTTCTTCTTCTGGTACAATTCAGATGGTAGTTATGGAGTTGACACTCTAACAGACTTTAATAGAGGTGAAGGAGATAAAATAGTTCTCGCTGCTAGTCCATTCATTCCTGAAGATGCAAGGTTTAACGCTTTAACTGGTACGCCAAGTGGTGCTCCATTGTCTGCAGACCAGTTTGCAGTGATTGAGAATTTCAACCCTGTAGTTGATGGAGCAAGTTCTGCAGCAATTGTATATGACCCTACTAATGGTTTAGTCTACTATAACCCAACAGGATCAGTGGGTGATGAAAATCAATTTGCCAAGGTTGATGAGACTGTATATGATGCGAATAACCCATTACAAAACACTGACTTTGAAATCTTCTAAGTCTGGTTAATATATAGATGCGGTTTAACATATCGGTATAACCCTAGAATGAGAATTCTGACTCCCCTCTAAAATTAGGTTAGGGGGGATAAGTTTTTAGTGATTTTTTTAAGTTATCCTCATTGGACTGATGCAGCTTATGTTGGTCTTTCCACCCCAGATAGTTTAAATATTCAGAACTATCAACCATTAATAATTAAAGCAATGGGTAGAGGTTCTCGCCAAATGGTTAAGTTAGTTGAAGAAGGAGACAGGAGACAGGAGACAGGAGACAGGAGACAGGAGACAGGAGGAAAATTACTTGGGGTTAGAATCCCAAGTAATTTTGAACACCGTGTAGACGGTGGGGTATTAAACCCACAAAGAAAATGATAAATATTTTTTTCCTAGAACTGCACCTAAGTTCAGACAGAAATCATTCTATGGTTTTCAAACTGGCGATCTTGTCAAAGCAGTTGTGACTAAAAGCAACAAGATTGGTACTTATTCTAGTAGAATTGCAGTCAGAAAAACTGACAGTTTCAATATTAAAACTAAGAGTGAAACTGTACAATGAATTGGTTATAAATATTGTCAACACTTGCACAAATCAGATAGGTACACTTATAGATTTGGCGAATTAATCAAACAGAAAACTACTAACCTTTTCAATAAAATAATTGATATTTCACCTAGTCCAGTTCAGTTAAATATGTTTGATACTTCTGAGTTAAGCATATCAGAGGTACAACCGAAAGAAAAAAAATCCAGGAAGAAGTTTAGCGGTACTAATGGAGAACAGCTAAGTTTGTTCTAAGTAAACGGAGGAAAGTCATTTATTTGCTGGTTGTTTTCCTCCCGGCACTAAATCAAAGATTATAGTGCATATCTCCAGCAACTATTTGAGATGATTAACTATTAGGCTAAGGATGGGAATAGAAGAAGATCTCAGATTAGCAAAACTCTACTTGAGCGAAGGTAAATTAGGTCAAGCTATAGCAACCTGTCAAGAAATTTTAGAACTACAATCAAATTCTGAGGATGCCTACAGAATATTAGGAGAAATTTATCAAGTTCAAGGCAATTTTCAGGCAGCTATGTATGCTTATACAAAAGCTTTAGAGATTAAGCCAGAATATGCGGAAGTTCATGCTTATCTTGGTCAATTATATAGTCAGAAAAAATGGTTGATTGAAGCAGCAAGTCAATATCAACAAGGGATTAATTTAGGATTAAAATGGCCGGAAGTTTATTATAATTTGGGTAATATTAAGCATCAATTTGGTTATTTAGAAGCTGCTATAGAATGTTATGAAATAGCTATTATTCTGAAGCCGAATTATATTAAGGCTTATTTTAGTTTGGGTATTGTTTTTGAGTTGCAAAGAAATTATCAAGCAGCAGTTGATATTTATCGAAAAATTATCGCACTCAAGCCTAATTCTGTAGAAGCTTATAATAATTTAGGTGGTGTTTTAGCGGATTTGAATAGAACGGAAGAAGCTGTTGAAGTTTATCGGCAGGGGTTAGATTTAAAACCTAATTCAGCAGATTTATATAATAATATTGGTCATGCTTTATCAAAAGAAAATCCCGCACAAGCGATCGCTGCTTATGGTCGTGCTATAGAGTTAAATCCTACTTTTATTAAGGCGCATTATAATTTGGGTAAAGTATTACAAGTTATTGGGGAGCATGAGTGGGCAGTAAAATGTTTTCAAGCAGTTATTCAACTAAAGTCAGAAGAAGATAATGTATTAGCTTATAGTGATTGTGCTTTTTCTTTGATGGGTATAGGGAGGTTTGAAACTGCTTTTCTTTATTTACAAAAGGCGATTATTAATCATCAATTTGTGGATGGTTTTTGTTGGTTATGGGAGGCGAAGTTGGAGAATGCGGAGGAGATAGTATCTGATGAATTGTATTTGACAAAGGTAGCTGGTTTGAATTTTGTTAAGGAGCTGCAAAAATTAGATAGTTATTCAGAAAGTTTTCAGCAGCAGTATCGGAAAATATCTGAATATTTGCTCGAATATTATGTTCATTTTGGCAATGTTTTGATGGAAAACGAGTCTTATGCTAGTGCAGAGATGTTTTATCAAAAAGCTTTACAAGTTCAGGCAAATTTACCAGAAATTTATTGTTTATTAGGGAATTGTTTAGTTAAACAAAAACGGTTAAATCCAGCAATTATTAGTTATCGGGTAGCTATCCAAATATTATTAAGTGAAAATAGAATTGCTGAGACGATAAGTATTTATTTTGATTTGGGAAAGGTTCTGGAAAAGCAACAGCGATGGGAGCAAGCGATAGATTGTTACAGTAAAATTTTATCTAAAAAAACAATAATATTAGATTCGCAGATATTCAACAATAATCTTCAGCCTTATCAACAATTAGAAGGATTATATTTATCTACAAAAGATTGGATAGAACGATTAGATAGTAACAATGACCTGCCAAGATATATAGAAGTAAAATTAGAAAAATCCACAACAGAAGATATAGCAGAAATTATCAAACCTTCAAGTCAGGAATTAAGCTCTAAAAATCAGCAGAAAAATTTAGAATGTTATGGGTTAAATTGTAGTAAATGTTTATGGGAAATTTATCAGTATTTTGAAGCAAAATACCTCGCCCCAGCAGTTTATAGTCTCAATGGTAGAAGTGGGTTTAGCCAAGATACGGATTTTTTGAGTAAGAGTTTAGGGAAAAAAAGCTCTTTCCTCAAGCAAGCAAAAAAAGGGGATATACCCTCCTTGACAGAAGACTCAAAAAATAGTTTGTCGAATTTTCCTCACTTTCTGAAAATTTCCCAGACTCCCAATTTCGTCACAATAGTACCAGAGGGAAGAACTTGGGTTATGCCCAAGAAAAATTACTGGAGACTATGTTACGCGATCGCCATTATGACTCCAGACAACTATTTACTGGCAGATGTTTCTAGGGAGTATCCATCCCCATTACCAGGATGTACCAACCACGACCCAGGTAAACATCGAATATTTGGTTTAGAAGAACTTCCGTCTCTAGAGAAAATTCATGGTAAAGTAGCAGTATTATCAGTACTGTCGGGAAATGTGTATTTTCACTGGGTGGTAGACCTGTTGCCCAGAATAGAAATATTACGTCGGGGTATAAATTTAGAAGAGATAGATTGGTTTTTGGTTAATGATTATCAACAACCTTTTCAACAGGAGACCTTAAAAATTCTTGGCATTCCCGAAGAGAAAATTCTGGCAAGCGATCGCCATCCCTACATTCAAGCAGAAGAATTAGTCGTCCCTTCATATTCTAGTTATTTAGGATGGTTACAACCGTGGGGAGTAAAATTTTTGAGAGAAGTATTTCTCGAAGAAAGAATTATTAAGAAGTCAGGGTTGCCAGAAAGAATATACATAAGTAGGAGTAATGCTAGGTATCGCCGAGTCATGAATGAACCAGAGGTATTAGAGATATTAAGCAAATTTGGTTTTACCTGTATTACTCCAGAGTCTATGTCCCTAGAAACTCAAATTGCCACCTTTGCTCATGCCAAAATTATAGTTGCTCCTCATGGAAGTGGTCTCACAAATATAGTATTCTGTAATCCAGAGACTAAAGTTATTGAACTTTTCTCGCCCAACTATCTCAGATATTACTATTGGCATATTAGCCAATTATTAGGACTTGAACATTACTTTTTAGTAGGTGAAGCATTTAGTTGTTATCCTATTAGGAATTTAATGTATGAAAGTTCCCTTGTGGAAGATATTTTGGTGAACTTAGGGTCACTCAATTTAATGCTTCAAGCTGTAGGTATTATCTGAAAAAGGTCTGAGGTTTAATTAGGGTTTGGGAGTGGGGGAGTAGGGGAGTGTGGGAAGAAATTAAAGAATATATATCTTTACCATTACTATTCAGGACAACTGTCAAATTAATGTCAAATATCTTCGTTTGTTTGTACTAACCAGCTACTAAATATTTGACGAAATTTAATAACTCTCGACCATATCTTTATAAGAATATGTCTTATGTGACTATATTTTGATGAACTATAAAACTATTTATGACATATCTAAATTGAAATGATATGACTCCTAGCAATTTTGGACATTGTAAAAACAGTGGAGTTGTATTAAATATTAGGTGTTATATTATGTGCCCCCTCCAGGAGAGCTACGTTATCAGTTAAACACTTATAAATAACTTAGGAAGGAAGAAACGAGAAAAGTAAAGACAATTTCAGTATCTATTTTGTACTCTCAGTTATATAACACTTCTCAAGTTACTAAAGTACAGTTGTTTTTCTTCTTTTCTACTCCCTACTTCCTAAAATAAACGAATTTGGTACATTATGCTTCTTAGGAATTGCTATAAATAAAATTTAATAACTAACCCCTCCTAACATGATATTGTACAATTTATCTATGAAGTTGCTCTGAATAAAATATGATAATTACCAGCAAAATAATGCCGTAAAAAAATCATTAAGTGCATCGTTACAAAGAAATAGTATTAGGTAAAATCTTATTACCTACAATTAATCCCTTATTCCATAAAACTAACACCTACGGAACATAATAACCCAAAAAAACAGGTCTCAAAGCTACTCTTTTAGGGGTATAAAAAAAAGAGAATTCCGTATTTTCTTGCCTCCCTAGCTATACCAATTTGATCGACATTTGTTACAAATGGTAGGGACGTTGCATGCAACGTCCGTAGGTCAGAAGGAGGAAGCAAGAAGGAAAAAGGGATAAATCTTGAAAAAAAGGGGAAAACAATAGATATAACTATCTAAAATGAACTGGAGCAAATATTTTTCAGCATATCCGTTCTAGATATACTTTTTATAGCACAATACGGTTCAGTTTAGACAAAAACTCATAATATATGGAACCATTAGATAGGCTTTTCAGACTACAGAAATGCAAAAAAAATCCTTAACTGAACTGTATTGTTTTATAGCATTCTTTTTTTAAACTGGTATTACAGGAGGTACTGATAACTGAAGTGACGAGGGTGAAAAACGTAAGAAATAGGAAATAAAAACTATTGCCCGTTTTTCAATTAAGGTTTTATCCAAACCGAAAATTAACTTAATTCATAGTAGCAAAAAAAAGAGAGAAAATGGCATCAACAAATCCTCCAGAAAGCGTAGCAGAAAAATTCCACCAAAAAGCAGAAGCTTATGTAGCCGAAAAAAAAATTGATGAGGCGATCGCTTCCTGTGAATTAGCTATAAAAATCGAAGAAAATTATGCTCCCCCATACAAAACTTTAGGTAATATTTGGCAAGCAAAAGGAAAATTGGAAGCTGCAGAAAATTACTATAAAAAAGCGTTAGAAATTAAATCAGATTGGCCGGAAGTATATGCTAATCTCGGCAGTTTATATGCCATGCAGCAAAAATGGAAATTAGCTATATCTTATTATCAAAAAGCTGTAGAACTGAAGCCTGATTTTGCCGGAGCTTATCGCAATATGACAAAAGTCTGGTTATGTTTGGGTAATGAAAAATCTGCTACATATTGTCAATACAAAGCATTTTCTCTAGAACCTGAAAAAGCTACCCTAGAAGAAATTTTTAATTTAGGTAAAAATCTACAGCAACAGGGTGGTTTAAATGAGGCAATATCTTGTTACCGAATTGCTATTAAATTAAATACTAATTCTGTAGAAGCTTATCAAAATTTAGGAGAAGCTTTAAAACAGCAGGGGAATTTAGATGAAGCGACAGTTTGTTTGCGCAAAGCTATCGAACTTAGAGCAACTAATACCAATACAAAAGTAGAAACTTCAACAGATATTAGAGCTAGTGAATATAATTTAATTTCTAGTAAAGAATTAGAACCACGAGATACTTTAGTTGGCAGTTTAAATAATCATCAAGCAAATGCTAATGATACCCTTGCGGCAGCAGAACAGACAAATAATATTTCACCTCAACCAACTGTGACTAGCATTAATACTGAAGATATAGAAACTTATATGATGGTGGCAGAGACTTATGTGAATCAGAAAAAATGGCAACAAGCAATTACTTTAAGTCAGAAAATTATTTCAATTAAACCAGAACCCAAAGCTTATAAAATAATCGGTAATTCTCTACAAGCTATGGGTAAATTACAACCAGCATTAGATTGGTACAAAAAAGCATTAGAAATTAAACCAGATTTTGTAGAAGTTCATGCAAATTTAGGAACTATATTTGCTCAACAACAACAGTGGGAACAAGCAATACAATATTATCGCAGAGCAATTGCAATTAAACCAGAATTTGCTGGAGCATATCGCAATTTAGCGAAAATTTATACTCAACTTAATCAGTCAGCAGCAGCAGCAGAATGTTTATTTCAAGTATTAAGACTAGAACCAGGAAAAGCTACAGCAGAAGAATTTTTATTTACCGGAAATACTCTCAATGAAAATGGTCAATTACAACAGGCGATCGCTTGTTATCAAGGAGCAATTCAGTTAAAGTCACAATTATTAGAAGCTAGTTATAAATTAGGAGAAATTTTAATTCAAAACGAGCAGTGGGAAGAAGCAGTTGCTTGTTATCAAAGAGTCATATCTGCCAATCCAAATAATGTAGAACCTTACGAAAAATTAGCAGATGCTTTATTAAATCAAGGACAGCTAGAGTCAGCTTTACAAAATTATCAAAAAGCTAAACAGCTAGAACCAAATAAAATAGAAATCAAGGAAAAAATTGGAGAAATTTATTATAGATATGGAGAATATTTCCAAGGACAAGGAAAAATAGAAGAGGCAATCAAAGCTTATAGTCAAGCAACGGAAAATTATCCAGAATTTGATATACCTTATGGAAAATTAGGGGAAATTTTATCACAGCAGGAAAAATGGTCAGAAGCTGCCAAAGCATATAAAAAAGCAAGTGAAATAAAATCAGATAATTCTTGGTATCACAATAGTTTAGGAGAAGCTCTCAAGAAATTAGAAAAATGGGAAGAAGCTGTTGAAGCATACCGCAAAGCTATAGAGTTAAATCCTGACTTTTCTTGGTCTCATAATAACTTAGGAGACTGTCTATTAAAACTAGAAAAATGGTCAGAAGCTGTTGAACCTTATCGTCAAGCAATAGAATTAAATCCTGACTTTTATTGGTCTTATATTAACTTAGGAAAAGCTTTGTGGTCAGCAGGAAATTGGCAAGAAGCAATAGACCCATATCGTCGCGCCATAGAATTAAAAGCAGACCTACCAGAAGCTTATCAAAAATTAGGAGATGCCCTGAAAAAACGCGCTCAATTAGATTTAGATGAAGCCATAAGATGGTACGAAAAAGCCATAGAAAATAACCCGGAAAATGAACAGCTTTATCATAAAGCATTAGAAATAAAACCAGAAGACCACAAACTTTATTTACAACTAGGCAATACATTAGTAAAAAAAGGGAAAACTCATGGAGCGATCGCCTTTTATCAGTTAGGTTTACAAATTAATCCAGATGACCCTGAAATTCAAGCTCAGTTAGAAAATATATTACCTAAGAAAAAAGTTTTAAGGGAACAGGAAATAGGAAACAAGCAACAGGAAAATGTCGCTCTTTTGAAAAGGGAAAAGGAAATAGTAAGTAATGAACAAGCAAGTGTTATTTTTCCCTCAAATTCTCCTGTAGTTGAAAGAGAAGATATCTATCAATTATGGCTCAAAGCCAACTTACCTAGTTCAGAAAAACTAAAGAAGATGTCGGAAAATTTAGACACCTTTCGATATCAACCATTAATTAGTATTATCTTGCCAGAAAAAACAACATCTCCAGAGTGCCAAGAGACAATTGAATCAGTTATAAATCAAGTTTATCCAAACTGGGAAATCTGTTATATTGCCGATAAACTTCCACAAAATCTAGAAACAGATAACAGAGTCAAATTAGTCTTAAAAGATGAAAGTGGAGATATTGCCACAAACTTAAATACGGCCTTAGCATTAACAACAGGAGATTTTATTACCCTGTTAAATTCTGATGATATCTTAACCCCAGACGCCCTCTATGAAATGGCGCTATTTCTGAATAAACATCCAGAAGCAGATATGGTTTATTCAGACGAAGATAAATTAACAAAAGAAGGGAAGTTAACTCAACCATACTTTAAACCAGATTGGTGTCCAGACTCATTTTTATCTCGAATGTACACTGGTAATTTGTGTATATATCGCCGAGAATTACTAGAAAACTTAAATGGTTTTCGAGGGGGATATGAAAATAATTATGAATATGATTTAATTCTGCGGTTAAGCGAAAAAAGTCAAAAAATATTCCACATTCCCAAAATACTTTATCACAGCAGAATTTCTGAAAATGGAGTAGCAATAAATCAGACAATTTCAGCAGAAACAGCCAAAAAAGCATTAACAGAAGCATTAGAAAGAAGAGGAGAAAAAGGAACAATTTATAATCTGCCTCAACATACTGGTTTCTATCAAATTCGTTATCAAATTCCAGAGAAAAAGCTAGTCAGTATTATCATTCCCACCAGAAACTTAGGAGACATTTTAGATAGATGCCTAGAGTCAATCTTTAGCAAAACAACTTACCCAAATTACGAAGTAATCTTGATTGATAATGGCAGCAACGAACCAGAAACAAAAGCTATTATCGAAGCGTGGAAAAATCAAGAACCACAACGTTTCAAATGTTATAAACATGATATTCCTTTTAATTTTTCAAAGCTCAATAATTTCGCCACAGAAAAAGCAGAAGGTGATTATTTACTATTCTTAAATAATGACACAGAAGTAAAAACTCCTGACTGGTTAGAAGCAATGGTTGAACAAGCACAAAGAAAAAAAATAGGAGCAGTCGGTGCTTTATTGTTATACCCAGATAATACAATTCAACACGCCGGAGTAGTATTAGGAATGAGGAGTATAGCAGACCATAGTCATCGAGGTTTTTCTCCTACTGATAGTGGATACAATGGTCAAATTATTTGTGTGAATAATTATTCTGCCGTAACTGCCGCTTGTTTAATGTGTCGGCGAGAAGTATTTGAAGAAATGGGTGGGTTTGATGAAGAATTAGCTGTAGCATTTAACGACGTAGATTTATGTTTGAAAATGATAGATAAAGGTTATCGAAATATTTATGTACCTCACGCTGTTTTGTATCACCATGAATCGAAAAGTCGGGGAGTAGAAAATACAGGAGAAAAACAATTACGTTTCCAACAAGAAATTCAAAAGATGAAGCAAAGATGGAAACATTTAATAGATAAAGACCCTTGTTATAACCCTCATCTAACTCGACAACAAGAAGACTTCAGTCTAAGGATTAAAACAAATGTCGAAGTTAGTGTTTCTTTATATGAAAAAGATCCAGAAATAGTAGAATGTTCTATAGATGTACCAAAACCAGGAGTAGAAAAAGATATTAGTTCCATTTGTATTGGAGGATGGGTAGTAGGAAAAACATCTCCTCCAGTTACAGTAGAATTAATTGTAGCGGGCAAAATAATCAAAGAAATTCCTGCTAATTTACATCGTCCAGACGTAGGAGAAATTCATCCAGAAATTCCAGAGGCTAAATATTGTGGTTTTTGGGGAGAATTAGAAGTACTTGAATTTGCGCCAGAGATGAAAATCTCCTTAGAAGTTATTCTCCAAGATCGTTCTCATGTGCGACTGGGAATGGTGAATTTGAAATGTCCTAGTTTGATTTAAAAGGAAGAAGGAAGAGGGAAAAAGGAAAAATAATCAAGATATTTGTCTCAAATCAATGAGTATTTCCTATTCCCTCTTTTAAGAAAAATTCTTCATCCATAAATTATCAATTAATTCTCCCTATTCCCTGATTTGGTGGAGATGTCTAATT
>NZ_JAAHGM010000026.1:0-70737 GCF_010692625.1 Okeania sp. SIO2C2 | reverse complement strand
GAAAAATAATCAAGATATTTGTCTCAAATCAATGAGTATTTCCTATTCCCTCTTTTAAGAAAAATTCTTCATCCATAAATTATCAATTAATTCTCCCTATTCCCTGATTTGGTGGAGATGTCTAATTTAAAACGGTAATTTTAACTGAATTGGAAGAAGGAAGAGGGAAGAAGGAAGAGGGAAAAAGGAAAAATAATCAAGATATTTGTCTCAAATCAATGAGTATTTCCTATTCCCTCTTTTAAGAAAAATTCTTCATCCATAAATTATCAATTAATTCTCCCTATTTCCTGATTTGGTGGAGATGTCTAATTTAAAACGGTAATTTTAACTGAATTGGAAGAAGGAAGAAGGAAGAAGGAAGAGGGAAAAAAGAAAAATAATCAAGATATTTGTCTCAAATCAATGAGTATTTCCTATTCCCTCTTTTAAGAAAAATTCTTCATCCATAAATTATCAATTAATTCTCCCTATTCCCTGATTTGGTGGAGATGTCTAATTTAAAACGGTAATTTTAACTGAATTGGAAAATTATTATCCTCACTTTTGCTATCAACTTTCCCTCTGTAGTTTTGATGATTATCCCTACTAGAGAACTGCCAAGGAATAGGATTAATTTCTGCACCTGTTAAAACTTTAATGATGTAGCAACCAAATGCTTTTGCTAGAAGTGGTGGTACAGCATTACAAATTTGTGTGTAGTTTTCAATTGTTGTACCCTTAAAAATAAAGCAATCAGGAAAAGATTGAATACGAGCGCATTCTCTAGGAGATAAAAATCTATAGCAATCCTATTTTATTCGTGTCAAAAATCTTACTGCTTTTTAGGGAAAACTTAACTGGGAACAGGGAACAGGTAAGAGTTTCAGTTTTTTTATTTACTTTTTGATTTGTCACGACCTATTTAGGATTGCTATATTTTCTTCAGGATGAATAGAAGTCATTCCTCTTGTCCAATAAACAGTATAAGAAGGTATATGCTTTTTTGCCCTTCTATATCCTCCACAATAAGTTACTTTATTCTCTTCATACTTATCTATAAATACTTTCATTCCTTCTCCCATAGGAACAGAGCTAATTTTTTCTAAAACTCTTTGACTATGATTTTGAGTTGTGTGGTTTTCTACATTTTTACTCCCAACTCTTGCCCAAACTTGATATGCAAATTCAGGCAATTTATCATAATCAAAAATCCCTACTTTTTCCCCAATTCCTACTTGAGGTAGATCGGATATTGCTTGCCAAATAGTAATTGCTTTTTCTGTACCTAAAACCTCTCCAAATTCTGAATGAGTTGCCTGTGGTTTTTCCGGAATTTACTATCTAACCTTAGAAGTATAAAAAAGAAATAAGTCACTGAATTTCAGGAGAATTTTTCCTATGACTATTAAAACAAACCTAAATAAAATTATTAGCCTTAGTTTAGTTGCTTTAACTGCTACTTCTTTATCATTTGCAACTATAATTCCCACAAAAGTTGCTTTTGCAGAACCAATACGGCAAAAAAGTGTAAGTCCAGATGTAATCAACGAAGGGATGAATGGAGTGTGGAATTTGCAATGGAAAGTAAATGGATGGTTACACAGGGGACGTTTAAGAATGGATGGAAATTTTGGAACAATGATTGTCAATGTCACTGGGCCAAATGGTAGAAAAGTTTATGCCGAACAACAAATGAATATGGTTCCAGATGCTAATGGTTATACTCTTCAGGGTAGTAGACCTACTTATCCTGGTAGTAATGCGATCAACCGTGCTTATCAACCTGATACTTTTTATGTTGAGTCAGGTCGTCGTGGTAATTGGCAAATGAGAAATTGTTCTGATTATTCTGGTTGTATTCCAGTGAGAATGACAAAAATTGATAGATAAATTAAGTCTAGCTATTTTAGGGGTAGGTTGAGTGAATATAATTTTCTGATTTTTCCAGAATTTATATCATGTTCGGTTGAATACTTATAAATGACTGTTGTGAGTCCTCAGGAGTCAACCCACCCCTCGCCCCTCCCCCTCCCAGGAGGGGAACGACCGAGTCAGGAGGAAATATTGGAGAAAAAGAACAAATATTCGTATTGGGGGTATTGATAATTTAAGTATTTGTTTGGTACTGTCGATACCCGGAGTCCTTAAATTTTATTATAACTGACCCGTCCGAACATGATATTACCTAAAAAAAACCTACCCATCATATCTGATATTAAATTTGTCTAATTACCAATTAGATCATGTCCGGATAATAGCGTGATCAAAAACTTTCTTCTCCTCTTCCTTTTTCTTCCCTCCTGACTCCTGATCTAAAATCCGGTTATACATTGATCGCACTTTCTACTTCCATTCAATGCAGACATAAAATGCCGGAATTTCCCCAGATAATTCGCACTTTTATCCTTTCTTTCTCCTGACTCCTAACTCCTGACTCCTCCCTCGTTATTTATAACTATTCAACCTGACATAATATTACTCATTAATTGAGCCATCTGGCATAATTGTTCCTCTCAGAATTACTCCATTTAAATCTACATCAGTAATAATTGCACCTTCCAAATTAGCATTACTTAAATTAGTTTCTTGTTTATAACCCCGGAAAGAGAAACTATGAAAATCTGTTCCACTCAAATTAGTATCAGCAAGATTGGCATATTCTAAGTTAGTACCACGGAGAATAGCATTGCTTAAATTAGCTCCTTCTAGACTTGCTCCCCACAGTCTTGCTTCTGATAAATTAGCATTAACTAAATTGGCATTACTTAAATTTGCTAAAGTTAGATCAACTTCCAACAAACGAGTATTACTTAAATTTGTATTTATTAAATTAGCCCGATTAATATCTGCTCTATATAAATTAGCTCCTGTTAAATTAGCTCCTGTTAAATTAGCTCCCGAAAAGTCAGCACCATTCAAATCTGCACCCTGAAAATTTACAGCAGTTAAATTAGCACCCGAAAGATTTGCATTGTTTAAATTAGTTTCATGTAAATCTATCTCACTTAAATCGCACTGTTTCCATAAAAATGATACGCACCAATTATCTTGTAGTAGATGATTAATATCTTCAGAATTAGCTGCTATAACTGGTGCGGATAAACTAAAATAAATTAAAGAAATGACTAAGGTAATAGCGGCTAAAAATTTCATCATATCTCGTTATTTTGATTGAACTTAAATTAGATTTTTTTGAACCTCTGAAAGTAGAAAATACCAGAACAGGAAAAAATTATCAATTTGTTCGATCAACTATACTTGGTATGTATAGCAGACAATAGGGAACAGTGGCGCAACCCAGCTTTGGCGGCAAACGCACCTGGTAGCGCACTAGGCGTGATGGAATATTGGAAAAGCATTTCCCTGGGTAAGGTTCATCATCAGTCTATGTCCTAATCAACTCGTTCCTTGCTATAGTGCCATTACTGTATTTGACTTATGAAACAGCTCAAACAACAGAATATAAATAATCAAACTTCTTCCTTCTACTATAAAAAAGAAACTTTATTCAAAATCAATACAATATAAAATTCGCTAGTACAACTTTAAACATAATCATAATATCTAGAAATTGTCTAGCGAACTAAATAACTCTTTTAATTTTACCATTCCTTAACCAAGACGAAGAGCATAATCAGTCTCAGGTACTGCAAAAATGTTATTTTCAACATCTTCTATGGAAGTATCTGAAACTACTCCTAATATAAATCCACTGTCGGACAGTCTAATTACTGTGTCACCATCGAATAATTCATAAGTTAATCCTTCAGAAGGAATGAAATTAGCAACCACGACAATTTGATCGCCCTCTGCAACATTAAAATCAGTAACCCTGTCAGCTTGGTCTATTTCATCTATGCCATCAACAATATCAGCTCGCAGAATAAAACTATCTGCACCTAAACCACCAGTCAGGATATCAATACCATAATCGCCAATGATAATATCATCCCCTTTGCCACCTATTAATGTATCACCTCCTCTTCCTCCTCGCAGAAAGTCTTGACCGTCACGACCGCTAACTATATCATTACCTTCATTTCCACTCAGGATATCTGTACCATTGCCACCAGATATTTCATCGTTACCTTCCAAACCCATAATTGCGAAAGATGAATCAGTATCAGCATCGCTTATTTCGAGAACATCAATAACATCATCACTCTCTGTTCCAATGGCGGTTGTGAAAGAAGAACCAGCAACATCTATATCCAGCACGCTCTCACCGTCATCATTTTCAGCTACCTCAGTTCCTTCTTCCGAGTCTTCATCTTCATCAACAGCGCTAGCTATTTCATCATCACCTTCATCATCATCTTCACTGTCTGAATTTTCTTCTCCTTCTCCTTCTCCTTCTCCTTCAACTTCTCCTTCAACTTCTTCATCAACAGTTTGCGTAATTTGACTGGCAAGGATATCGTTGTCTATTGTAGATGCCTCAATAATATTATCATCCTGAGCAGAATCAGCATTACTATCCTCATTTTCAGTATCTTCATCCATATCCATAGCAAGAACATAAGATACCTTCACTTCATTGTCCGCATTAACCCAATCATTGAGTAAATCTGAGTCAGTAGCTATCTCTGAAGTTCTACTAGATATATCTCCGTCAACTACCCTAGCTACAAGAATGCGATCGCCCTCTCGAATCTCTTGCACAAAATCAAAACCTTCGCTCACTTCACCAAATACTGCATAACCCCCATCCAGTTGATCGGCAACATCATCTAAGGTGAAGTAAAATTGAGAAGAAGCTGTATCTAGTGCTTCAGAGCGTGCCATAGCAATTACCCCTGCTTCATGGGATAACTCTACTGGATCGGCAACTACTTCGTTATAGACAATTTCACCTGTTTCTGCAACTTGAATTTCCAAAGGTATTTCCCGCGGTGCTTCTGTTGCAGGGTTAATATATTTCCCCGATCCTAAATCTTCAATTAAAAAATTCTCATCTCTTCCCTGGGGGTCGCCACCTTGAACTACAAAACCATCCACAAACCGATGGAATGCCAGAGCATCATAGAAATTTTGCTCTACCAGATCGACAAAGTTAGCTGCTGTGACTGGAGCAGCGGCGGAATTGAGTGTAACAGTAATTTTTTCTTTCTCACCACGCTCTTCTTCATTCTCATTTTCCTCTTCTTCATTTTCATTTTCTTCTTCTTCTTCTTCCTGGGATACCTTTTGTACCACCATTTCCACTGTAATTTCTTGACCTTCTAAATCAGCTAATTCTAGCTCTTCTAAATATTCTGCGGTACTTTTTTCTTCGTCCATTTCTTAATTAGCTCCTTATTTTTCCAAAATTTGCTACTTTATTATATTCTATCCTTAAATTTTGTTGGCGACAAAACTGCTTAAGTACAGGAAGAAGGTCAATTGAAAATGAGGATAAACTTCTTTTAATCATTGTTGAGCACTACCTATATTTTTTTCATTCTTGTACAGTAAAGCATAAGAAATAAAAACAGCTCTAGTTAAAACTAAAATACTTGATATTATATTCCTCTTTTTCTACTAATAAACTTTTCCATAAATTCAATTATCCAATTCTCAAAGCTGCATCTCCAAAAGGCAGTGCATCAGGAACAGAAATAGTAGTAAAATCGAAAAAGAAACTGGCACTTCTCACATCCTCTGCTGTCGAATTATTCACAGTACCAAGAATTATATTATCTTCCTCTGTTTCACCTTCTAATTGAATAACTGTATTATTTCCTTCTTGAGTAAAAGATAGGGAAGATATTTGTACCGAAACACCGATTCTATCCCCTTCTAAAAAATTAAAATCTGCTACTATATCTGCATTATCTTCTTCATTTTCTATTAATGTCAAAATAAAAGTATCTGCACCTGCTTCACCAGCCAAATTATCCGTACCAGCATCACCAATTAAAATATCATTTCCTTCCCCAGCAGTTAATACATCATTATCTTTACCACCACGTAAAAAATCATCTCCTCTACCACCAAATAAAGTATCACTATCTAAGTTACCATTGAGAATATCATTATCAGGACCACCAGATAATAAATCAAACCCTTTTCCACCCCGAAGATAATCGGAACTATCTCCACCATCTAAACTATCATCTCCTTGATTACCATTAATTACGTCATTAACTATTGAACCTGTAATTTCATCATTTCCTTCTAATCCTAAAACACCAAATACTTCTTGAGATAATTCTGTAGAAATTGGAAAAATATCATCTCCTTCTGTTAAAACTTGAAAGAAATCAATAGGTAATGGAATATTGGCACGATTAACAATATTAATAAAATTATTGAGCAGAGTAGTATCAGTAATAATTTGTGAAACTCGACTAGGGATTATTCCTTGAGTAACTCTCGCAGCAGTAATACTATCGCCTAATTCTATTTCTTCTATAACATTTAACCCATCTATTACATTACCAAATATGGCAAAACTACCATCTAATACTGGTAAATCATCCAGGGAAATATAAAATTGAGAAGATGCAGAATTTAACACCTCTATACGAGCCATTCCAATTGCACCTACTACATTTGGCAGTTGTAATGGAGGAGAAACTATTTGATTGTAAATAATTTCTTGCCCAAGTCCTAACGGCCGAATTTCTAAAGGAATAAATCGAGTTTCATTTGTTAGTGGATCGACAAAATTACCACTTCCTAAAAGTTCCAAAGGAATATCTGGATTTCTACTGAAAGGGTCTCCTGCTTGAACTAATGAAAATTGTGGTTGATTTTCGATGCGATGAAATCTGACACCATCATAAAAATTTCGTTCTACTAAATCAACAAAATTACCTCCAGTTATTGGTGCATTTATACCATCAATTTCTATAGTAACTATTTGATTATCAATCACCATTAATACTGTTGCTGGACTTGATATTTGTGGTAAATCTTCTTCCATTTTTCCTAATTTTATGGGTAAAATTTTTGTACAAGTTGCTTATTATATAATAAATTTTCTGGCTTTTCTGATAAACGCTATTTTTCCTCAAAATCCAAAATAAAATATTAGATTTTAACAATTTCCCCAGAGAAAATTTTTTCCTAAATTTATCTTTTCTTTTATGGGTTTAATACCCCACTGTCACTTGCGGTGCTGAAAATTGCTTGGGGTTTGTAGACACGGAGTGGCGTATTGAAGACTATCCATCAGCAATTTTCCCTTCTGCCTTCTGCCTTCTGCCTTCTGCCTTCTGCCTTCTGCCTTCTGCCTTCTGCCTTCTTCAAGTAAACTTATATGAAGTAGAGTTTTCATCGTAAATTATGACCACCCGTCGGAATCTAATTAGCATATTTTTAGCTAGCTGTTTAGCTTTGATAACTTGGTTTAACTTTATTCCTAATACTTGGGCACTTGGAGGAAAATTACCGGAGTTATACCAACCAGCACCAGAATTTACTTTACCCACGAATACTGGAGATGGAGAAATTTCTTTATCTAATTATCGGGGTCAGTGGGTAGTGCTTTATTTTTATCCTAAAGATTTTACTTCTGGTTGTACTATTGAGGCACGGAGGTTTCAACAAGATTTACCAAAATATATTTCTAGAAATACTCAAATTTTAGGTGTTAGTGCAGATGATATAGACTCTCATGCAGAATTTTGTGATTCTGAGGGATTGAAATTTCCATTGTTAGCTGATACGGATGGAAGTGTTAGTAAAGTTTACGGTTCATGGATGAATTTTTTCTCAATGCGACATACTTTTATTATCGATCCAGATGGGATGTTGCAGGAGATTTTTCTTGGGGTAAGACCGCCTATTCATAGTCAAGAAGTTTTGGCTCGTTTAGATGAGTTGCAGCAGATTTAACTAAGTTAATTAAGTAGGGAGTTATGCACCACTCCCTACTAATTTTAAGTAGCAGATGAATTATTGCTACATATAAGTTTTTTTCCTCTTATACTAATTACTAAAAGTGATGCTATATTGAGGGAAAACTTCAATTCTTAAAAATAATTAATACAGGCATAATAACCTTTTTTATAATTCTTATAAAGAATAAGCTAATAACAGTGAAACCTGCAAAAAATAACGCATATTTAAGCCTTACCATACCTTTTTTACAAGTATTAAAAATTAAATTATAGTTATTCTGTAACATTTTTTTATCCAGAGATTTTTACTCATAATGTAAAACTGATTTTTTGTTTAAAAATAATATTTAGTAGTATATAATATAACAATTATTACCCTTGGTAAGATACACAAGTTTTCTATTTTAGAGAATAGGGAGTAGGGAATAGGGAAGAGAAAAAAATGCTGTATCTGATGAATATGAGAACCGCTATATCATTTAATTTATAATTAAAAATCAACATCTTTTCCCAAAATAGTCATCATTTTTAAGTTAATCTATTCATCTATAGAAGAGAAATCACTAAAAATTAAAAGTACAAGCTAATTTATGCTGAATTTACTAAATAAAAGATTATTGTGGTACTTAGCATTACCAATAATTGTCATAAATGGTTGGGCTTTGCTGCAAATATTTCAATATTTTGGTCGAATAATTACAATAGTCGTCTCTGCAACCTTACTCTCATTTTTATTAGATTACCCAGTGCTTTTTTTAGAGAAACATAAAGTTAAACGCCCCAGAGCAGTTATTTTAGTATTCTTAGTAGCATTAGTAATTATATTAGTTTTAGGAGTTATTCTAATTCCCTTATTATTAGAGCAACTTACCGGATTTATTGAAAAATTTCCTAGTTGGCTCGCATCAGGAAATCAACAATTAGAATCATTTGACCAATGGGCATATAAGCATAAATTACCGATTAACTTAACCCTTTGGACAAATCAATTTACAGAAAGTTTATCTTCTCAATTGCAAGATATTACAGGAGACATTATTAGTTTTATTGTTAATACATTAGGTAGGATTTTTGATATTTTAATCACCATAATTATCACTTTTTACCTAATGTTACATGGCGATCGCTTATGGGATGGGATATTTAATTGGTTGCCTAATCACCTAGAGATTCATGTACGCAAATCATTAAGACAAAACTTTCAAAATTATTTTATTGGTCAGGCAACATTAGCTTGTTTAATGGGCGTAGCTATGACCATCGGTTTATTATTTCTAGGAACTCCTTTTGGTTTATTATTTGGCATAGGAATTGGTTTAATGACTTTAATTCCTTTTGGTACAGCTTTAGGTGTAACTCTCGTAAGTTTATTAATAACTTTAGAAGATTTTTGGCTAGGTATAAAGGTTTTAATAGTGATAGTTTTAATAGAGCAAGCAATTGAAAACTTTGTTGCTCCTAGAATATTAGGAGGCTTTACTGGTCTTAATCCTGTCTGGATTTTAGTCAGTTTATTAGTAGGGGCACAAGTATGGGGAATTTTGGGTTTATTAATTGCTCTCCCCATAGCAGGTTTTGTCAAAAATACTGTTAATTACCTCCGCTACTATTCATAATTTGGCGTCGCTGAATCAAGGTATGAAAATAAAAACTGAAGAATCTCAAATTTCATGGTGTAAAAAGAGTTTTCTATTTTGCTCTGTATACCTTAACTTTTCTTCCAGAGTCTGCCAATCTTCTTGTTCAATTTGTTGAATAAATTGGTCAATTTGTTCACGAAAAGAATAGAGCGATCGTAACACCTCTCCACTATTATATTTGGCCATCATTAGTCCTAATTCAGGATTACCTCCTCCCACCCTGCTAGTGTCACGGAAGCCAGAACTAGCCAAATCTTGTGTTAACTTGAAAACTGTAGGATTAGCCTCGCTCATACAAGCAAGAATCAAACTAGCACTGGCCATAACAGGCAAATGAGAAATCAAAGCAACAGCTCTATCGTGTTCATAAGGGTCACAAAAGTAAATTTGACTCTTGAGCAACTTAGCTATTGCCTCAACTTTCTCCATAGACTCTAGGGGAGTATTTTTCGTAGGGGTCAGCACATAAGGTCTATTTTGAAATAAACCCAACTGAGCCGCTTCAATTCCATTTTCTGCTTTGCCAGCCATAGGGTGTCCACCTACAAAATTAGGCCAAACGTGGAAAACAGCTTCCACAATCGGTGCCTTAACAGAACCGACATCGGTTAAAATTGTAGTGGGAGAAAGAAGAGGAATCAGCTCTTCTAAAGTAGGAATAATAACAGCTATGGGAGTACAAATAAATATTACATCAGCAATAGATAGTAAAGATATATCCAAACTGGCCTCATCAACAGCCCCAAGAGCGAGTGCCTTTTGACAAGTTTGTTCTCGACGAGATACCCCAAGAACACGATAACCTAGGGTTCTTAAATCCAATCCAATTGAGCCACCGATTAAACCTAATCCGACAATACCTATATTAATCATAATTAAATGGGGATTATACCAGGGTGCGCCCTAATGATAATCGAAGAACTTCAAAAAAAATATGCCGCTGGTGAAAGAGACTTTACTGACTTCAATCTTTTTGAGGCCAATCTTAGTGGTATTAATCTCAGTGGTGCAAATCTTAGCGGAGTAAATCTCAGCGTTGCCAACCTCAATGGGGCAAATTTAACTGATGCTAATCTCAGTAAAGCTAAACTTAATATTACTAAACTTAACGGCGCTCATCTTAGTGGCACTAACTTAAATGATGCCGATCTTAATGTAGCTAATCTAGTTTTAGTCAATCTAAAAAAAGCTCAATTAGTTGCTGCTAAATTGATTAGAGCAGAGCTGATTAGGGCAGAATTAAGTGAGGCTAATCTCTCTTTTGCCGACTTAAGTGGAGCAAGTCTGATAGAAGCTACCCTCAGAAAAACGAATCTTAGTAGTGCCAACTTAAAGGGAGCTAACCTACGCTTTGCTTCTCTAACAGGAGCTAATTTAATAGAAACTAACTTGCAAGGAGTAGATCTTAGTGGCGCTGATCTTAGTGGTGCTGACCTTAGTGGTGCTGAACTCAGACAAACTAATTTGACTGGTGCTAACTTGAATGGAGCTGATTTAAGTGGGGCTAATTTACGTTGGGCTAGTCTGATTGGGGTTAACCTAAAGTGCGCTAATCTTAGTGATGCCAAGCTTAGTGGTGCTGACCTAAGTAGAGCTGACTTGTGCCAGGCTAATCTTTTAAATACTAGCTTAGTTCATGCTGATTTATCAAATGCTTGTTTAATTGAAGTAGATTGGATTGGAGCAGATTTAACAGGTGCAACTTTAACAGGTGCAAAAATTTATGGCGCTTCTCGCTTAGGAATTAAAACAGAAGCAGCAATCTGTGAATGGTTTGATTTGAGTGCTAATGGAGATCGAAGTAAAGTCCATTATCTCAATGCTGAAAAAATAACAAGTTTCTTTCACGAGACTCTTCCTAAAGTAAAAATTATTGTTGATGCTCCCTTAGATAGCTCTAGTCATTATGCTCTAGCAGCAATATATTATCAAATTAGTAAGTATTTACCAGAGCTAAATCAACCACCTTCTATACAAATTAACTCTTGTCGAACAATAATCTCGTTTCAAATGAAAAGCGATAAGAAACTATTTGGTATTGCTTATGCTGCTATTATCGCTTTTAATGATGCTGCTAAGACTCAAGAGAAAATTAGCAATATTATGAAAATGCTTAACTCTCAAGATGTAAACTATTTAACTCCTAGAACGGCTAAAAAAATTCAGCAGCTAACTGCAGTTTTCAACCAATCTCTTAAAAAAGTTAATCAAGTTAATAAAGACAAGGAATTACTGAGATTTTGCAACGGAATTAAGTTTTTTCAGACACCAACAAAAATAACTCTTGTTAATTCAAGCAATCAAAATTTTAATGTTTATAATCATCCTACATTTGGTAAGCAAATAGTTAATAAAGTTAGTAAAAATAATCAAGTAGAAACTATCATTCAAGTACCTCAAGCAGAGTCATGTTCCATAAATACAATTATGGATTTCCTTGATGGTTTTCATGAGTTTCAATAGTAGTTTACTAATGCAAAATTATTCTTGATAATTATTATCTCAAATATCAAAGTTTTATTCTTAAGAGGGATTTGTTATACTTTCATTAATGCCACCGATAACAGAATAAAATATTTGTTACATTAGCACAATAGATATCTCCGATAGTCAAAAATAAAATCAATTATAGTCCAGAAATCATCAATTATTTCCCCCTATTCCCTAGTCCCTACTCCCTCTTTTCTGGAGAGGTCTAATAGAAAACTTGTATAGAATACAATGGCTCTAGATTGACTGCAAACTTTGTCATAGAAAACCCTGTTTTCTAACAGAGATTTATAATTTTTCCCTATTCCCTAAAATCTTGAATTTTGTACTTCACCTAATTGCAAAAAACTATAACATGATAGAGTAAAAAAACTAGACTCCAAATTGATCTTAAAAGTCAAAGCAAGATAAATACAGTAAATTACAAGTATATAAAGTACAAAAATTAACAATAAAAATTTTGTGGTCGGACATCTTGCCCGCCACTGGTGTACCTCACTTAGATGAAATATTTTGTATCTTTATGATTAATGTAGCAGTGTTAATTTAAATTTTGCATAAAATATTTTGGAATTAGGGAAAAGACTGTTCGATTTATTTTCTATTCCTAGATTTTTTACAAATGATTTAAGACTACTATATCCAGAAAATTAATATTGACTTCAAGTTTAACAGTTAACTTGATTAGATTACCTACTTTTGTTTTGTACAAATAACTAATTTAGATAAAAAAATTATATTAAAATTCAGTAGAAAAATATATTTATTCAACTTGACTTAATCAACAACAGATGCCAGAAGAAATATTCAGAAGATTTGAATTAGTCAAAAGATATGCACAAGGGGAAAGAAATTTTACTGCTATCAACCTGACAGAAGTTAACCTCAGTAAGATGAACTTAAGTCAAAGTAATTTCAGTAATGCTACTCTATTTGTCTCTAATCTTAGTGGTGCTAATCTTAGTGAATCAAACTTTAGTAAAGCTAATCTTAATGTAGCTCGCCTTAGCAATGCCAATCTCAACAGGGCAATATTGAACCAAGCCACTTTAAATGTGGCCAATCTAGTCCGAACTAATCTTAGGGAAGCTACATTAGTTAGAGCTACATTAGTTAGAGGAGAATTAGTCAGAGTAGACATGACTTTAGCTAATCTCAACAGAGCAAATCTCAGTGGTGCTGATATGAGAGAAGCTATCCTGACAGAAGCAAACTTAAAGCAAGCTAACCTTAGCAGTGTAAATCTTCGAGTTGCCACAGTAAAAGGAACTAATCTAGAACAAGCTATCCTCCATAGTGCCGATCTAACAAAAGCAGATTTACAAGGAGCTGATTTTACCAATGCTGAATTAAGACAGGCTAATCTAAGCATGGCTAATCTCAGGAATACCAAGTTCAATGGAGCTAATCTTAGATGGGCTATTCTTAATGGAGCTGACTTAACTAATGCTAACCTGACTAATGTTAAGTTGAGTGGGGCAAATCTTCGTAAAGCAAATTTAACTAATACAAAATTAACTAATGCTAGTTTAGTTCATGCTGATTTAACTGAAGCCAATTTAATTAGAACTGATTTAGTCGGAGTAGATTTATCAGGGGCAATTTTGACTGGAGCAAAACTTTATGAAGTTCCCAGATTAAATATTAAAGCTGATGAAATTGTTTGTGAATGGATTGATACTAGTCCCAAAGGAGATCATAGCCAAGTTTATTATTTTAAATCATCAGCAGAATCTAAGAGATTTTTTAGCCAACAATCTCCAACAGTTCAAATTATTGTTGATTCACCTTTAGACCTAAAAGCTAATGTAGCTCTTGCTACAACCTACTATCATTTGGGTAAGGATTATAATTTTGTTACTCGTCCTCCCAGTATTGAAGTTAATTACCAAAAAACTATTTTGAATTTTAGAGTAGATAGTGATGAACTGTTATTTATGCTTGCATTTATTGTGATTTTTCCTTTTGCTGATGCTAAAAAAGCTCAAGTTAATGTGATAGAAATTGTCGAAAATATTCCTTTACAAAAAATGAATACCAAAATATTAGAATTGGAAATAAAAATGGAACAGCTTGTCAAAAAAAATCAACGAATCCAAACAATTATTGAGTCTGTTAGGCACAAAATTGCTTTTTTTTCAAGCCCTACTCAATTAATTTTAAATAATTCAAGTGGTGAGAGTTTAGTATTAAGTAGTAATCCAGGCTTTGGTAAAAAAAACTGTCAAAATATAACAGAGCAAACCTTTTCTTTGCCTCCTAAAAATAAGGTAGTTGATTTTATCAACAGCTTTTATTATTTGGGTCAAAGTTTGTGATCGAAGTAGAAGTCCATAGATCCCTGCGTAATTTCCTGCGATCGCAAAATGAACCTCACTGGCCTCATAATTTGACGATGGCACGTTTAGTAGCGAGGGCCTTGCGACTGGGACGTAGTGCTTTGATTCAAACAGGGTCTCCGCCGGGTAGTCATAATCAACAATATCAGTTAAGCTACCTAGTACCAATTTTAATGTGGCCTCAAAAAACAATATTAGTTGCTCCTCAGCAAGTACAGGAACATTTACTTAGGGTAGAAATTCCTAAGTTGCTTGGAAATAATTCATACAGTAGCTCATCACTGCCCAATAAGCCAATCCAAACCTATCCACAACAAGATTCTGACTTTAATGGACTACTACTAATAACTCCTGAAGCTTGGTTAATTAACCAATGGCCAGATGGGCAGTTTTCTCAAGGTATTCCCACAATTATAGATTGGGCAGACAATTTAGAAACTTGGGTTCAAAATTATTTAACTACCAGTTTTTTACCTGCTGACTGGAATCAACTGATGCAAGTTTACTCCGATGAAGCTGACTTTATTCGTGAAGCCAGGATAAACTTAACACGATCGCTTTTCCAACATCCAGCAAACCCCTACAGTTGCTACTTAATTGAACAAGATGAGGAGCAGATTTTACAAAATCTCATCGAACGTTTGTCATTGACTCCAACAAACAAGAAATTACATCGTAATCATTTGAATAATGATTTTTGGTTGAAGTGGCAAAGCGATGGACAATTAAGGTGGGCAGAAATTCATCGCCAGAGAGGCTCGTTTTCTTTATACTGTACTCCTTGTGATTTATCTGAAGCTCTCTATAATATATGGACTCAACAACCTGTCGTGATTATTGGAGGAGCATTAGACCTAGAGGCCAAAGCTTCTACCTATAGAAAGATGATGGGGTTAGAGGACTTGACCTGCGTTAAATTTTCCCCTGATCGTCGCAATGAGATGATTCAATTATATCTGCCCAATGGTTTGCCGATGCCAAATACACCTAAATTTCAGGAAGCATTAATTCAAGAAATCAGGACTTTATTGTATCTCAGTTCTAATGCTGTTGATGGATTAATAGCGATCGTCATTGGAGATGTACCACTTAAAGCTCAAGTGGGCGCTGTTTTGGCCTCTGAATTTGGTTCCCGAGTTCAAGTGGAAACTACTTCTCCTGGAGTACAAGGCATTTTGATTACTGGTTGGGAATTTTGGCAAAAGCATCAAAGGGAATTAAAAGCACCTAAATTATTGATAATTGCCACTTTACCCCTTCCATCTTTGGAAAATCCCTTAGTATCTGGACGAGTAAATTTTTATAAGCAACGGGGTTTAGATTGGTTTAGATTATACCTTTTACCAAAGGCATTACAGGAATTGCAAAGTGCTATTGCCTCTATCAGAGAATCTCAAGGTGTTGTTGCTTTGCTCGATAGTCGTGTAATTCGTCGTAGTTATGGCAAGCAATTTTTAGTAGCTCTTAGTCCTTTTGCCAAGATTGATTACTTAGATACTACATGGTTAACTTAACGAAGTCAGGAGTCAGGAGTCAGGAGTCAGGAGTCAGGAGTCAGGGGTCAGGAGTCAGGAGTCAGAATATCGATATTTAAGTACATAAATAGACATCTCCAATAATCAAAAATCAAATCAATTATTACACTCTTCAATCAAAAGAGAACTTGGACTCAACCGAGTATTTTTACTCAATTTGACCAGATGTCAAGGGAGTCCTTTTTAGATTTCTTTGATACTATAGCGCTGTGCGCAGGCAACAGGCAACAGGCAACAGCTCCGGAAGGGGGAATAAATTGCTGATAATATAAGACTTTTAGCTATTTGGCCTCTCCTGCAATTTGTAAATATACCAGCGCTCATTGCTATACATTTTGAAGTGCAGAATGTGGGTTGTAATATAAGCATTTGTGCCATTACAATCATGAATAGCTTAGAAATTTAAGCGAACGGTGAGTAATAAATAGTTATGCGTTGAAAGATGAGAAGTAAGGAGATAAGGAGATAAGCAAATGAAGCGAAAGAAAGATCCGACTGCTGCTGAACTTGTTATTATGACAGGATTCCCACCTCCAGAGGGTAAGTTAGTAAATTCTGTAAACTGGAACAGCTACCCTCTCAACCGCTGGTCATTTCAAAACGTGCGGCGCATCCTTCCAACAGCAAAACTATACCGCAATCCCGATCAGATGGTGCCTTTCCAACAAGATCCCCAAAACCTCGATCATTTATATGTAGATTTGGGTAATAATACTCGAGAGACTGTACAAGAAATACTTGAGTCATGGCAGACAGACTCTATTGTTGTGCTTCATAACAGTAAGCTAGTGTATGAGAGATATTGGAATGGAATGAGCCCAACTAAACCCCATGCAGTATTCTCAGTCAGCAAGTCGTACATCGGAACACTTGCGGCCATCCTGGTAGACCGGGGCGTTCTCGATCGCGACTGCAAGGTCGAGGTCTATGTTCCGGAGTTGGCCGATAGCGGATTCGCTGGTGCTAGCATTGGGCAGTTGCTTGACATGACTGCCGGAACCGAATGGGACGAGAGTCCGGCAGCAATGGCCGACGAAAACTCACCGGCGCGTCAATATTTCGCGGCAGCTGGTGTCTTGGTGATACCAGGTTCAAGCAGTGGAGGTGTCGCTTCATTTCTGCCTTCAATAGAGAGTAACCGGCCGCACGGACAAAGCTTTGTCTACAATGCTCCACAGACGGATGTCATGAATTGGGTTGTGGCTAGAGTTACTAAACGATCGCTCATAGAGAACCTCAACGAGGAAATCTGGTCGAAGCTTGGCACCGAAGGCGATGCATATTATTTGCTTGACGGTGCCGGTGCGCCTTGGGGGACAGGCGGTATGAGTATATGTGCTAGGGACATGGCGCGTTTCGGACAGATGATGTTGAATGGTGGGCATTTCGCTGGACGGCGAGTGGTTCCGGATTCGGTTATCACTAAGATCCTCACCAAGGGCAACAAAGCCACCTATGCCAACGGACCACATACAGAGACTTACCCGAATGGTGCCTATCGAGATTATTGGTGGATCACAAATGACAGGGACGGTGCATATCTTGCGAAAGGTGTATTCGGACAACTGATCTATATCAATCCGAAAGCACAGGTTGTCATTACACGCCATGCATCCGAAAAAGAGACATCTAATAAGCAGAAAACTATAGAGGTGGAAGCGACATTCCAAGCGATCGCAGATTTTTTGTCTAAATAAATGATTTTGAATTGAAACCCATCTTCCGCACGTCAAAATGTAGCACAACAGAAGCATAAAAACCTAGCCACTTATTTTTGAAAAAAGAGAGGTAAAAATACTCATTTAAGCCAATTTCTTGATTAATAATTTCTTAAATTCCAATTTCATCTACAATTCCTGCTATTGTTCCTAAGTGGTTAATATTTTGAATTTGTATCGTTTGTAAACCCATCATAATCTGCTCTTGATTTTTTCAGAAGAATTCTTTTTATTTTGTCTTAATTTAGATAAGCGGAGCTACTGAACACTTAACTTGAGTATAAATACTTAACACTTTAAGGGATTTGGCGGTCCCTCTCTATGTTTCTCTAATACTACAGGTTGAAGTGCGGAAGATGGGTTATAAGGCTGGTCCTCTGGCAATACTCTGAATAGTAGCTAAATTAACCAATGGATTAAGAACTAATTCTTAAAGTTAACTTTTTTACTCCTTTCTTAAATAGATTTAACAAAAAAAGTTTATTCTTGTCGAAGCTCACTGTTATGATCTAAATTAAAATCACTTAAATAACTATTGAGATAATAATGGGCGAAGCAAAGCGTCGCAAAGAATCATTAGGAGAACAATACGGCCAAGAAGCAAGATTTATTTCTTGGTTGCCAATTACTAAAAGTCAAAGTCAGAAATTTATGCAGTTGACTTCAACTGGTGCATGGATTGGTATTGGATTTCTGATTGTTGGCTGGTTAACAGTTAGATTTATTGGTCCTGCTTTTGGATGGTGGCAAATTCAATAATTCCTTATCTATGAAGCTAAGATAACAATTAGAAAAATTTAATAGCTAATAGTTAATTTTTAATTAGCAAGCATTAATTAAGAGTACTCTCAGAGTCAAATATTCTAAAATATTTATTTTATCAGATTAATGAGTATTTATTTAGCATCAAGATTAAATCAATTTAAACCTGATACAAATTTTTGACATTTTTAAAATACTAGATAAAATCTGTTCTAAAAAATTTTAAATTATGAATAATTTTTGTGACAGTTTGATTTTTGATAAATTTATAGATGTCAAAAACAACTTATTAAAATCAATATTCAAGATAATTTGGCAGTATAAAAACTCTATTATGTAGAATTTTAATTGACTCTAGGAAAATTCAATTATCACAATCAATAAAATCAATAAGCAAATACATTTTATTGTTGTGAATCCTGATTCAACTTTCAGTATTTTGTCTATAAATAGTTTTCAATATAAATACAATCTAATATCTATAAAAAATCAACAACTCACCTCTAGAAAAGTTTAGATTGAATTGTGTTCCCATTCAAAACTCTTGCTTACAGCTACTTTAATGCATCTTGATACTATTTAACTTATAACCATGATTAATTATTTGTATAATTTTCTGGTTTCAATTCCTCAAATCTCTAATTTTGGAACCTAAATTTAGTGTTTGAGTCTTTGAAAGTAAAGACATAAGTCATAGGTGGATGTTGCTCTTGATACCTTGCTCAAAAATCCTACTCAGTTAACCTAATCAAGTATCTAGTCATTAAAGACTACTCGAGAGATTTGCTAAAAAAATTATTAGGGATATACTTAATGTTCAAAAGCTAAACACCAAATTTTTATAAGACCTTAACAAAGTCTAAAATTTAGGGGTGTGGTGATAGGAGGATAACAGTGTTTCTGAGACTTGCAGAACAACATCGTCAATTTGTACAAGACCTAGTAATGAACTTGCAAGCTCTGGCAATTGTGCTGGAGAATAGAGGATATTTGGCATCTTGTTATACCTGCGGAGGTAAAATGAATAGTGCCTCATTTATGGTCAGCTTGGGAGAGAATCATCTGATTCGCTTTCTAGTATCAGATTATGGTATTACTTGGACAGAGATGCGAGATGATCGTGAACTAATGAAATTAGAAGGAGCTGAAGCAATTAGTCAGTTACAAGAGCTAGCTAATTTACTGAAAAATCAGATTCAGCCTTGTCCAAACTCTAGTCAACTTCCCCAGGAAGACTTAAGTCTGAACCAGGTTATCTAGTTTATCATAAATGTTGAAAGATCTCGAGCCGTTATCATCTTTAGATTTAATGGTCAGATGAATTTCAACCAGAAAAATAATTGAGCAATAGGCGCGCACATTTTTGGTGTTATAATCTGACCAATACTCGTGGGGCAAACGGTTGAATAAAAGCGCACCGCCTGCGCTGAGGTTTCCGAGGGCGTAAAGACGGAGCAAGACAGCTTGTGGAACTGGTCTGACGGGTGTGCAACTCGACTGGTTTGATTTGTTATCTAGTTAAGAATCTGTGTTAGTTTAGCTTTGCGTCAGCACTCGCAAGCATCTCCCGTTATAATCTTTGATTTAACAGTGAGAGTGTCAATAATTTCCTTCGTTAAACCCTTGTGGGTATGACGCTGATTGACATCTCCAGGGGTTGAAACACCCTGGATTCTGTGGCCAATCCACCGCAAATGGGATAAATCCACATTTGCTTAAAGCCTGTCAACAGACTCCTAAACTCCTAGGCATAGATCGAAATCTAGCTGTGAGTTTACTTTTTTTTGTTAGCTTTCACGAGTGGTTTTACTCAAGATGTTGGAGCAATCTTCTCGCTGCTCTAGCTGCCTACTTGCTTTTTCTGCGGAATGCTGCGCAAACAGCCGTCGTAAGAAGTTAATTCCCCGTCTCCTGTCCACCGGAATTTCACCGCACTATCGGTCTTGTCATGGCGACAAACCTTGTTCTTACTTGCCATTTCTAGTATAGCAGATTTTTACTTCGCTTTATTACCCGCGTGTCGTTATTCAACCAGCCGTTAAAACAGGCTGGCTAACTTCCTCCCGACGCTTTTTAGGTTTAATCTAAATTACAAATATTAAATAAAGCATTAATCCCCCCTTATAGAGCTATCCCTGATACGGAACTCCTGAAAACCTTGTGGGAAGTATGGGGAGGTTGGGGAGTAAGAATCTTGTCTAGAGTTCTCAAAAAAATGTATTTTTCAACCCACTTCTTTTTGGAAAAGCCTCTCAAACACTAATACATAACTTGTCTATTTTGTCAAACTTTATGTTAATAAAATTAATAAAAGATGTTGGTGATGGATAGCTGTTCCTCCCTTGAACAGCTAATCTTGTCTGCTTGTGGAGACGTAAGATATTAATTATCCACCAAAGGAAGAAACTTCAAATTCAGTTTTTAATCTCCCATTATAATCTATGATTTAATGGGGAAGTATAATGGAAACAAATTTAGTATTTCAGATAAATCTCTCTTCAATTCCATCAAGTCTGAGTAGATCGGGAAAATTGTTCTGAAATTTGTATAAAAATTAGCAACTTACCGAATAATTAAGGTTTAAACCCACATTCCGCACCACAAAATGTATTATATAAGAAGGAGTCAGGAGGACTGAGTCAGGAGTCAGAATTTAGGAGAAAATCATAGCTGCTGTGATTGAGTAAACAATCAAGCAAGTATTTATGCTTAATTGTTTACTCGGAATTTGATCAACGAAAAAAGTAATTGAGATGATTTGCATAGTATAAATACTTACCAAACTACGGATTTATATACTACTTTTGTGTTACAAGCTGAAGCACGAAATGTAGGTTTAAAGCCTCTCCTTTAAAGGAGAAAAAAGCGGTTGAGGGATGGCGAGGGGACCTCGCCATATCCAATCAACCAAGACAGCGGTCGTTCGCGACAGCGGAACGGAGTTCTATCTTCGGAGCTTCCCGTAGGGTGGGATGGCAAGGTATCCTCGCTGGCCAACCATCGACCAAGAGAAGAAAAAATTTTCACGCTCCGCGTCAATCCTCTTCTTTTCAAGGAGAGATAATTATAGCGCTGCGCGCAGGCAACAGGCAACAGGCAACAGGCAACAGGGGGAATAAAAATCTGTTTGCGCAAGCATTCCGTAGGAATCATATAAGACTTTTAGCTATTGGACAATTCCTGCAATTTGTAAATATGCCAGCGCACATTGCTATATTAATTGCTAATTATTAATTGTTGAAAATATCTGTAATTCAGAGAGGAAAAGCTACTTAAGTTGTATTTCGCTACATCTAGCTTGAACAGATGTTAATCTAGAAATAGATAAATCAAAAATTTAACATTAGCCAGACAAAAGCTACTACTAAATTAGACAAGTCTGGTGGTAATAGAGGAGAGTTGATTGCAAACTATGAGTCTTCTAGAGTCTCAATGGCAACATTTTTTCGTAGACACTAATAATGTACGGCTACATTATGTTACTCAAGGTGAAGGAGAGTTAGTTATACTCCTTCATGGGTTCCCTGAATTTTGGTATTCTTGGCGCTATCAAATCCCTGCATTGGCCCGTCATTATAAAGTTGTAGTACCAGACTTACGAGGCTACAATGATTCCGAGAAACCAGATAACGGCTATGACTTAGATACTCTAGCCGCTGATATTCGGGGATTAATTGAACGTTTGGGTTATGTTAAAGCTCATATTGTAGGCCATGATTGGGGAGGAGCGATCGCCTGGCATCTAGCCCAAAAGTTTCCTCAATGTCTTAACCGCCTGGCAATTTTGAACGCTGCCCATCCACAAAAATTGATTCAAGGAATAACAGGAAATATAGATCAACTATGGCGAAGTTGGTATATATTAGCTTTTCAAGTTCCTGGTATTCCAGAATGGCTGATTCAGCAAAATTTAAGAGAATTTATTAAAGGAGTTTTTCAAGGACAAGCTATTCGCAAAAGTGTCTTTACTACTGAAATTACTCAAATTTATCAAGCAGCTCTGGAAAAACCAGGAGCGCTGGTATCGGCAATTAATCACTATCGTCAATTTCTTTTACCTCAAAACTGGCTAAAGAGCTTTAATCCTAAGCCATCATTAATTACAGCACCAACTTTAATTTTATGGGGAAAAGAAGATTCTTTTTTAAGTCAAAAACTTACAGAAGGTTTAGATAAACTAATAGCAGCTCCTTTTTGGTTAAAAGTTATCCCTGAATGTGGCCACTGGATTCAGCAGGAAGTACCTCATACAGTGAATAGAGAGCTGCTTGATTTTTTACGAAAGAAATAATGGTTTTGGTGAAGCGCGTGTATGATATTAGTCTTAATTACTTAGGAGTCAGGAGTCAGTCCTCAGGAGTCAGGAGGGAAGAAAGAAGAAGTAAAGAGCAATAGAAGGAGAATGTTTTTTGTTTGCTGGCGCACAAAGCACGTTAACGCAGAGCGCGGAACTGAGTTCTATCCTTAACTATCTGGACATGATATCATACCTCAAATCACCAACGCCGAAATAATTGACAGTAAATTCGGTGGTATATGGGGAGATGTGGAGATTCGTATATTTGCACAATTTTTTGTATTTCATATAAATTTAGCAAAAAGCAAAAAAATCATAGTTGCATAATCTGTAGATTTATCATTAATCAGGACTTACGCAGAATCACCTTGAAAATACCATATGTAGGGGCGAATGGTATTCGCCCTCAGTCAATATAGTGTCTATGCATAAACCCTGATCAATAAAACACCTGCAACTATGAAATACTTAATCAAAGCTAAAATTTACTCTTCTTCTAAAATTTCTTCTTCACCTTCTTCCTCTTCCATATCATCAGGTCGTGCCACAGAATTAGCAGAAACCAAAGCACCGTGATTTAACTTTTCCCGAACTTGCTGTTCAACTTTTTTGGCAAAATCAGGATTTTCTTCCATATAAGCGATCGCCTTTTCTCTACCCTGAGCAAAATTACTTCCTCCGTAGCTATACCAAGCACCTTTACGCTTAATTACATCTGTCTCTTCAGCTAGGTCAATAATACAACCGAAACTAGAAATTCCTTTACCAAAAATAATATCAAATTCAGCAATACGGAATGGAGGGGCAACCTTATTTTTAGCAACTTTTACCTTAACATGAATACCATATTCCTCTGAAGATTTTTTCAGAGTTTGTGTACGACGAATATCAAGTCTTACCGAAGAATAAAACTTAAGAGCATTACCACCAGTAGTAGTTTCTGGATTACCATACACAACACCGATTTTTTGTCGAAGTTGGTTGAGAAAGACAACTGTACAACCAGACTTACCAATATTACCTGTAATTTTCCGTAACGCTTGACTCATTAAACGAGCTTGGAGACCCATGTGAGAATCTCCCATGTCCCCCTCAATTTCAGCTCTAGGAACCAATGCTGCTACCGAGTCAACAACCACAATATCAACAGCTACAGATCGAACCAGGTGATCCACTACCTCCAAACCCATCTCCCCAGTATCAGGTTGGGAGACAAGTAAATTTTCGATATCGACCCCTAATGCAGCAGCATAAGTGGGGTCAAGAGCGTGTTCCGCATCTACAAAAGCTGCAATACCTCCTGTTTTCTGAATTTCCGCGATCGCGTGTAAAGCAAGGGTAGTTTTCCCCGAACTTTCTGGGCCATAAATTTCAATAACTCTGCCCTTGGGTAAGCCACCTCCCAATGCTAAGTCTAAAGTCAATGCCCCACTAGGAATTGTTTCCACCTTCATGCGGGTAGCATCTCCCAAACGGACAATTGACCCTTTACCAAAACTTTTTTCTATAGTTTTCAGGACTGAATCTAAAGCTTTTTGTTTTTCTTTGTTATCTGTAGCTGAAGCCATGTATTTTTTTCCCAACTTAACACTAGACATTGACATTCTCTGAGGCTAAACCCCTAGCTATAGCCTGAGATTTTGAAGAGACTTGGAGGTAGCTAACTGCTAGACCCACTACTCTACACTTTAGATTAGGAGAGCCAAAACCTTCCTATTTTCGATTTCACGAAAACTAAGCCGTGCGAAACATACCATACTCAGTCACCTTATTCTCTAGGATTAAGGCCACTGTCGATGGACACGGCCAAGGTTCTACTCTAAAAAATATCCGTGTCACAAAACCCATAGCTTTACTTAATTTTCTAGGTATATTTTATTTACCATAGTCTCCAGAGGCTGCTAGTAAACGAAAACCTCTACAGAATGGCTACCCAAGTTAATCAATGTAGTTTTGCATACTGCATAATAGTAGCATTTTTAATTTTCTATGATTAGATAATACATATAAATATTATTCAGATGCTTCTATTATAATTTTTATAACATTTTTACTTATATAAACAAGGATTATTTGTAGCAATAATAAAAAAAAATGTTGAAGCTTATTGGCTGTCTTGCTCTTTCTCAGCAATTATTTGTGCTATCTTATACTTAGTAATATAGTCAGGGTCAGTGTATAAATTATTACTCTAGACACTTAAGATAGTGTAAATCAATATTTCAGTTAGCTAATACATCTGAGTAAATTTTTAGTCATCAACATTATATAGATAATGGCAAAAAATATTCCTTTCGTTGACCTCAAGCTCCAACATCAACCACTAAAAACAGAACTAGAAAATTCCATCCAGGCAGTATTAGAGAGGGGAGACTTTATACTTGGTCAGGCAGTAGAAAAATTTGAGTATTCATTTGCAGAAGCTTGTGGAGTTAAAAATGCTATTGGAGTTGCTTGTGGAACGGATGCCATAACACTAGGACTTCAAGCTTGTGGTATTGGTGCGGGTGATGAAGTAATTTTACCTGCTAATACATTTATCGCCACATTAATTGGGGTACTTCATGCTGGTGCTATCCCCGTTCTAGTGGACTGTAATCTTGACAATGCCTTAATTGACTTAGAAGCAGCTCAAAAGGCCGTCACCTCCAAGACTAAGGTAATATTACCAGTACATCTTTACGGTCAAATGGTAGCTCCTAGTAAATTACAAGACTTTGCTCAAGCTAACAATTTGATTATATTTGAAGATGCAGCCCAAGCTCATTTGGCACAAACAGAAGGATATCGTGCTGGAAGCATAGGAACAGCTGCTGCATTTAGCTTTTATCCAAGTAAAAATTTAGGTTGCTTTGGTAATGGAGGAATGGTTATTACTAACGATTCTCTGGTGGCGAATAAAATGCGAATTCTCCGTAATTATGGCGCACCGTGTAAATATGTCCATGAGGAAGTAGGTACTAACAGTAGGTTAGATACGGTACAAGCTGCAGTACTAAATGTCAAGCTTCCTTATTTAGAGAGCTGGAATAGCGATCGCAACCAAGCAGCTCAAAAATATGATAGCCTTCTCAATCCAATGAAAGAAAAAGGTATTATTCCCATACAGAATTTGAGTGGGAGTGGGCATATTTATCACTTATATGTGATTCGAGTCACCGACAAATCTCCCATTAACCGGGATACCCTAAAAGAGAAATTAACAGCCGAAGGTATTTCTGTTGGTATACATTATCCTATACCCTGTCATCTCCAACCAGCCTATAAAAATTTAGGCTATAAACAAGGAGATTTTCCCAATAGTGAAATTCTCAGTCAACAGATTTTATCCCTACCTATGTATCCTGTCATTAGTGAAGAACAAATTAATCAAGTTGTTGAGACAATTAGTAAGAGCTGATTTGTAAACTTAGCTAAAACCCTTATTTCATCTAACTATCAGGGATTTAGGTATTATTGGGCTATAACTCCAAAAACCTTTGTATTGCAAGGAATTCAGCCTCTTAATATTTACTTGATCAATCAGCTCTAAAATAGTTAATTAATAACTGTTAATTTGATTGATTTTAAAATTCAGGGTCTTCTCAGAAAAATATCACCTAAAAACAATTAATTTTAGCTATAAAATTGAGGAAAAAGTAGAATAAATAATAAGATGATAAGCATCTTTTTTTTGCTATCTCCAAATATTAATTATCCAAAAATTAAATTTAAAAAGTATTTCCTGACGGAATGCTCCGCAGAAGCCGCACTAACGCAAACAGCGAGTGATTTATACTGAAATCGAGATAAATGTAATTAAAAAGGGGATTTAAACCCGACCTAATAGCTGAAAGCTAGTTAAACTTGTGAAGTTTTCTTTCAAAGATTCATATCTGTCTAAAACTTTAATCTTTTGAATTAATATCAATAACACTAAAAAATATGCAAACTCGCCAAAAATTTCCCATTACTATTGAACAGAACATACTCACAATAGCGATCGCTGCCTTAGTATTTCTAATGTATATTCCTCTAATCATCTATTGGTATGATGGCTGGCTAAATAAAAGTATAAGTATAGAACATGAATACTTTAGTCATGGAATAATAGGTCTACCTTTTGCTGGTTATATTGTTTGGAATAATCGTCATAAATGGCAAGAATTACCCAATATTTTTCACCCATTGGGAGGCATATTATTAGGACTTGCAGGAGCTTGGTATGTAAGTGGTATCCCAGACCTGATTAACTTATCTTTTCCATTAATACTAGCAGGAATTTGTCTTTGGTTTAAAGGAATTCCTGGATTAAAATTAATGGTTATGCCGCTAATTTTCGTTTTGCTTGCTAGTCCTAACCATATTCCTTATCTAATAGAACCTTATGCCTTGCCTCTACAAAAATTTATTGCTGCAGTAGCTGGCTTCATTTTAACACAATTAAATATGGATGTTACTGTAGAACAAATATATCTATATGTAGGGGGAAGAATTGTCGAAGTTGCACCTCATTGTGCAGGTTTAAAAATGTTATTCACCAGTCTCTATGTTTCACTAATGCTACTTTACTGGACTGGTGCTATAGCTAGTCGTGTTAAAACAATTTTTTTACTTTCTAGTGCAACAGTGGTTAGCGTCAGTGCAAATATTATCAGAAACACTATACTAACAATTTTTCATGGTACAGGTCAAGATGAAGCTTTTCATTGGCTACATGATGGATGGGGTGGAGATATGTATTCTGCTTGTATGTTGGGTTTATTAGTTTTGATGATGAATTGGATAGACAGTCATTTGACAACATCAGTTGAACCTGCAAATCATGCTGATGCATAAAGTTATTGATCGAGTCTAGCTTTGAGATTTATCTTAACTAAAATAAATGTCAAAAAATCAATAAAATTTTCTTTGATTTTATATTTTTCTTTATGGGTTTAATAGCCTACAGTCACCTTTACTGTCTACAATTGGTTAGGGTTTGTAGACAGGAAGTCCGTTGTTAAAGACTATCCCCATTTACTTCCTTCTTCTTCCTTCTCAACTTCTTCCTTATCAACTTCTTCAATATTTTTCTTTATGGGTTTAATAGCCTACAGTCACCTTTACTGTCTACAATTGGTTAGGGTTTGTAGACAGGAAGTCCGTTGTTAAAGACTATCCCCATTTACTTCCTTCTTTTTCCTTCTCAACTTCTTCCTTCTTCAATATGGTTTATAGTTTAAAAAATCTCCAAAAGTATCAATTCCCACAAATAGTATTACTGGTATTTCTTTTAATCATTTTAGTAGTAGGTACTTTACCAGGTTATGTAGCAGGAAAATGGTCATGGGAAAATACCGCTAAAATTACTAATCTTAAAAGCTTAAAACAAATAAGAAAAGATGGATTAACTATTCCTGATTTGACAACAACATCTCATCAAGAAATAACAATTGCCGATCATAAGTGGTTGCTTCAAAAAATTGACTATGAAAATAAATCTGTCACTTTGTTACTTTTAACTCAAAATGGACAAAAAGACCAGCCTCAAGTAGAATGGATGGATATAAATGGGTATTATCGTTGGAAGACTGATTCGTACAAGCGAGTTAGTTTTACCTCACAGACACCTGATGGAGATAGCATTACAGACTCAGGAAAACAAAATAAATCAGATATAGAAGCTAGATTTTTGAGGAGTTGGACAAATAAACAAACCTATGCAGTTATGCAATGGTACGCCTGGCCTGGAGGTGGTAGTCCAAAACCTGGTGATTGGTTTTGGACCGATAGACTAGCTATGGTATCTCGGAATCGCGTGCCTTGGGTAGCAGTAAATATTTTATTTCCAATTGAACCTTTAGGAGATATTGACCCCTATTTGCCACAACTAACATCTATTGGGCAAAAAATTCAAGCATCATTATTAACAAAAGAAGCATTCAAATAATCTGCCAATAGTTAGCGATCGAGATTTCATCAGATAGTAATATAGCCAAAAATTTGGCGTTGATAATTGGTAAGATAATTTTCTACTAGGGGTGATACCCATCACTTAATTTGGTAAAATATTTTAGAGGTATCAGAAACAGACTACTCTTAAAGTTTCATCTCTTGATTTACCAACGCCAAAAATTTAACCACCCGACTAGGAAAACTTAATCAGATTAAGCTACTTTAAACCCTATGATTAACCGCCATTATAAAAAGTTAATTTCTTTATTTTTAGGCAGTTTCTACTCTAGTGCTGTAACTATTTCCTTAGCAACTCTAGTTTTTCCCAAAAGAGCTTATGGACAAATCCAATTACCAAATAACTCTCAGCAAAATATTTCACAGCTTAAAGCACCATCCATAGGTTCCCCCCCCTTAAATCCGAATTTTGACTCAGACCCAGATTTACGATTAAAACGTTACTTACTGGGACCAGGAGACCAACTGTCGATTCAAGTTCAGAGATTTCCAGACCTGAATGTAGCGACAACTATTGGTCCGGAAGGTACTATTCAAATACCTTTAGTAGGAACAGTGCTGTTGCAAGATTTGACAATATTAGAAGCAATAGCAAAAATCACCTCTGAATTAAATCAATTTATTATTAATCCAGAAGTATCCATATCCTTAGTTGTTCAACGTCCTGTCCGAGTCACGATCGCCGGAGAAATCACTAGACCAGGCTATTATCCAGTAGGAGGAAATTATCAAATTTCAGATGCTTTAAATGCAGCAGGTGGTACCACTTTTACGGCAGACCTGCGAAATGTAGAAGTGCGTAGAACTTTAGCTGATGGATCTGTAGTTGCTCAGGGAGTTGATATTTTAACCCCATTACAGATGGGTGGTTCACCTCCCAATCTGCGTCTAGAAGATGGAGATGTAGTGATTGTACCTTATCAGACTTCTATTACAGCTCAAGATAGTGATCGAGAAT
The DNA here is from genome assembly GCF_010692625.1 of Okeania sp. SIO2C2. NCBI lineage: Bacteria > Bacillati > Cyanobacteriota > Cyanophyceae > Oscillatoriales > Microcoleaceae > Okeania > Okeania sp. SIO2C2. The sequence continues at coordinate 41,256 of NZ_JAAHGM010000026.1, read as the reverse complement.
TACTAACTAACTATAGCCAAGCAGGTCCATTAGCTACTGGTATTGTGACTGTGAATGGGGAAGTAGAAAGACCTGGTTATTATCAGGCAAATCAAGTATCTTCTGCTTTACTCGCTGCTGGTGGTGCATCTCTAACTGCCGATCTACGAAGCATTTTAGTACGTAGGAAATTAAGTGATGGTAGTGTCGTTGAAGAAACAATAGACTTATATACTCCCTTGCAAAATTCTACGGAGTTGCCTAATATTCTTCTCAAGGATGGGGATGCTGTAATTGTACCTACATTAAAACCAGGCTCGGATTTTGGTTATGACCGCGATCTAGTGGGGAAATCGACTTTGAGTCAACAGCAGATTACTATTCGTATTTTTAGTAATCCTAACGATACCCTTGCTACTACTAATCTTCCGAACGGTAGTAGATTAATAGATATTCTCAATGGTATAGAATTAGATTCAGCCAATTTGGAAGAAATTAATTTGATTCGATTCGATCGGGAAACAAGAAAAATAGTTAGACGTGAACTTAATGGTAAAGAAGCAATATTTGGCAATAGTTCTCAAAATATTTTACTTCAGAATGAGGATATAATTGTTATTGATAGAACATGGATAGATAATATTACCAATTTATTTGAGAAGTATACACTTCCGATCAGAAGTTCCCTGGAATTTCTCCTGTTTTTCCGGGCTTTGGAACAAGATACTTCTAATGTGTTCTTCGGTGGAGGTAATGGTAATAATGGGAATAGAAACAGGAATAATAATTAATCATAATCAATAATTGATGAGAATTAGGCAGAGGTAAACAATAGAATAACTAGCTAATATCGAATAAAATGTTAAACAGAGCCAAGACTAAAAAAATCATTTCTAAATATATTAATAAATACTAGATTATGGCTATACCAATTATTAAACGCTATTTGATGGCTTTAGGACTATACAAGTGGGTAGGAGTAGCAACTTTCACTGTAGCAGTAGGTGTTTCAGGAATAATTGCTTTGCAGCCAAATCCAGAAACAAAAAGTACAATTCTAGGTACATTGAGGAAAATTAGTCCTGTTTTACTATTTTCTGAGACTGCTGCTCAAATCCAACAAAACGCTCAAGCAGTTACTCCAGAAATACTACTGAATGATGAAGTTCGACAGGCAGTAGCAGAAAAAGTATTGGTAGATCCAAGGAAACTCAAAGGAGCAATATTTGTTTTAAAAGAAGACATCTTCTATTTATCTTATGAAGATACAGATAAAGAAAAAGCTGTAGAAATAGTAGATGCTCTTATGGAACAAATAGTGGAGCAAAGCCGAAAAATTAATACTACATCTCAAAGAGCAATTATTGATGAAGTCAGAAAACGTTTACCCGCAGCAGTTGAAGAATTGAGAAAAGCTCAAGAACAGCAACAGAAATTTGAGAGAGAAGAGGAAGCATTACTGGTTACAGCAAGGGCAGCAGCTTTACCAGGGGCGATCGCAGGTAGCCGACAACAACAAACCCAGATTAAACTTGAGTTAGATGGGGTAGAAGCTCAGATTAAGAGTTTAGAAGAGCAGTTAGGGTTAACTGCAGATCAAGCTTATGTAGCACGGGCACTCGCTGCTGATCCAATTATAGCAAATCTCCGAGTGCAGTTGTATCAAGTAGAAAATCAGTTAGATAAGTTATTATTAGATTTTACAGAAGAATATCCACCTGTAGTTGAGTTGCGTAGGCAAAAACAAGTTGCAGAACAACAACTACAGCAACGTGCGGCAGAAGTTTTAGGGGGTAATGGGATAGCAGCACCATTGAGAAAGGTAGAGCAAATTCGAGTAGATGCTTCTTTAGACCCCACAAGACAACAGTTAGCAGAAGCCTTAATAGCTCTGAAAACTCAGCAGGAGCAACTACAAAGACAACTAGAAACAACAATTCAAACTGAGCAAGAATTGCTAGCTGAGTATGCGACTATTCCGAATAAGCAATTAAAATTAACTCAGTTGCAAGAAGAAGTTGCCATCAAAAAGTCTCGTTTGGATAAGATGCGAGCAACTTTAGAAGATGCTGAAGCCGCTGAGGCAGAAATAATTAGCAGTCTAGCTATTGCTGAGAAAGCTGCTGTTTTCAAGGAGGGTGAACCAGGAGGAGAAAAAAGTATGCCTTTGATGTTGGCAATAGGGGGACTAGCAGGCATAGTTGTTGGTGGAGGCTTAATTTTTGTTTTGGGAATGCTTTCTGGCAAGTTCTATTCTTGGGAAGAAATTCAAACAGCATTGAAGGAAAAAGATGTACAATTGTTGGGTTTGTTGCCAGATGTAATATTTTTTGACGATATGGATGCAAAGGAAATGCCTTTATTAGTTGAGCATAATTCTCCTTATCTTGAATCTTATGAAAAGTTACGGACAAATTTACAACGTCAAGGAACTAAACCTGTGAAAGTTTTGCTGTTGAGCAGTGGAGAAAAAGGGGAGGGTAAAACATTTTGTGCTTATAATTTAGCGATCGCTGCTGCACGAGCAGGTCGGCGGACACTTTTAATAGAGACAGACTTAAGAACTCCTTCAAAAGTTCAATCTCTTAAAATTGTTCCCGAACCACAAAGAACTTTTGAACCGCTTCGTTATTACAGTGATATCAGTAATTGTATCAAACAAGTTCCAGAGGTAGAAAATTTCTATATCATCCCTAGTCCCGGTCCTGTGAAACAAGCAGGAGGTATTATTGAATCAAGTGAGATGAAAAGGTTACTTTCAGATTCGCGACATCGTTTTGATTTTGTTATCCTTGACTCTCCTTGCATAAGTAAAAACAATGATGCTTTGATGTTAGAACCTTATACTGATGGCATGATTATTGTAACTAGGCCAAATTTCACTATGTCAGGTGTACTAACAGAGGTCATAGAACAGTTAACAGGTGATGATGAAGAAGAATCTGATAAATATATTCCTAAGCTTTTGGGGGTTGTGGTCAACGCTGCTGATATTCCTATAGATATTCCATTGGAACAATTTGATGATTTGGAGATACCCGAACCACAGCTCGCTGACTCACGGAGAACATCTAGTCTGAACACTGGAGTGGGAACATTGACACAGGTTCGCGATCGATAACGACTTTATTTACTCTCTTTCCTGTGCTTCTTTCGCTATGAAGCGGCTTTGTTCCATGAAAGTGGCGATCGCAAGCCAACCCTGTTGTTGGAGTTAACTAGATTTCAACTTTGTAGCTATTAGACTTACCTTTTTAAATCATACGGTTAAGCATGACACATTGTACGAATAATATCATGTCCGCTGGTATCATTTGTGTAAAACCAAGGGTGAATATCTACAGGAAATTTACGTTTTTTCAAGCTTTTAAGCCTTCTTCCCTCTCTCCTAGATAACTAAAACCTTCCTCCTTCTTCCTTCTTCCTTACCTTCACGCTTACAATACCGATGCTACCGGACATGATATAAATCTGGTTCCATCAAGGTAAATATAGATTCCAAAAAGCCCTCTGTTTGTCGTCCTGGCATACTATAAATGGCGTTGTCAGAAAAGAAGATAATTCAGAGAATGATCAGCGTCTAGAACTCAAGGAGAGATGTCATGGAATGTCCAGAATGCCACAGGCACCACATCCATAAAAATGGTCACGCGAAAAGGTAAGCAAAATTATATCTGTGTCAAGTGTGACCCTCAGTTGCTCACAGAATATCAACATAGAGGATACAGTGATGATCTCAAGCGCAACTGCTGGAAAATGTATGTTAATGGCATGGGTTTTCGTGCCATAGAGAGAATTACAGGAGTTTCACGCACAACGATTATGGATGGGGTTAAACTCGTGGGAACACTTCTACCAGATACCTATGAAGCAGAAACTATGCCAGAGGTAGGAGAATTGGAGCAACTAGAAACCTTTGTCGGAAAAAAAATCAAATCTGGCAGAGGAGCTGCTGTAGAGCATTTTCCCACCGGGATTTTAGGTTGGGTAGTAGGTAGGGTTTGCGCTCATAAAGTCTGTTGGTGGGGGTAGGAGACAGGAGACAGGAGACAGGAGACAGGAGAAATGGGGATGAGCGAGGAGGTAGTAGTAAAAATTGTCCCTTGATTTTTCTGCCATAATCATCCCAAAATACTAGCATGCATGAGCTTTTTAGACCGAAAAGCTTGCACTTTGTTAAAGACAAAAAAAGGCAGCAAACCAATATCAGTCAATGCTTTGATATTTAATCAGCAAGCCCTAGGTAACCATAGTGCAGAAACATTTATGGTACTATGGCAGACTATTTCCTGGTGGCAATGTTACTTTTGGGTGAGGGATGGTAATCCAGTTTATCGCAAATGTATTCCAGCAGGAGATCAGATTGTCAGCAAGACTTACATGACTGGTGTAGAGGGAGAAAATACACCTTTACCTCATTACTTAGCCAGGTTACATCGCAAAACCTTGTGCTATTCCAAGTCTATTGAAATGTTAAAGCACTCAATTCGGCTACTGATTCATTACCTTAAGTTTAAAGAAGTCCCTGTTCCCACCCTGTCCCTATAATTCATCCTTTAATCTGACAACGCCCTATAAATAGATTGTAGTGTCACCATTAATTCAATTGCCACATTTATTACTGTATAACTATATATATTTAGATGCTCCTCTAAGCCCAGTCTTCCTTTGATTCAACCATTGCCCTATTACCTCTGGAGATAACCAAAATGTCAAACTCCCCCTCTGTTTTAAGGACACATCATATTCAGACCAGTTGCTGAGGAGGTACTTTAGACTGAAACTTGGACTTGGAATTACTCATGTCTACGTTGATGTAGGTTTTTTGTGCCACGCACTTTTATTTTTACCCTATTTCCTTTCTTTGTGCAACAAAGCCCTATGAAGCTTTAAGTATTTATTCTGGCGAGGAAAATAATCCTAATAAAGGACCTAGAATAGCTCCAAAGACAAAGCCTCCAGCATGAGCCCAATAAGCTATACCACCTCCTTCCATGCCAATATTGGCTGGTGCATTAAGACTAGCAACACCATAAAATGCTTGCTGCAAAAACCAAAAACCTAGGAAAAAGAATGCTGGAATACGAACGGTGGTAATAAAAAATCCCAGAGGTAATAATGTGAGAACCTTAGCTTTGGGATATCTGAGGATATATGCTCCCATTACACCGGCGATCGCTCCACTTGCACCCAAGGTGGGAATAGCTGAACCGGATGAGAAAAACCACTGGGATAAAGATGCTAGTACACCACAAGCGAGATAAAAAATTAAAAATTTCACATGACCTAAACAGTCTTCTACATTATTGCCAAAAATCCAGAGGAATAGCATATTTCCACCCAAATGCAACCATCCTCCATGTAGAAACTGAGAACTGAATAAAGTTACCCACTCAGGAAATTGGGAAGTTGGCAGTGGAACTGAACAAGTATTGCTGAGTTGACAAGGAACTACAGCCCAAGAATAAAAAAACTGCCTAAGTTGAATATCTGACAAACTAATCTCGTACAAAAATAATAGGACATTAGCTACAATTAAGCCGTATACTACAAAGGCTGTTTTGCTAGTAGGGTTTTCGTCGTTTAGTGGAACCACAGTTATCTTTCCTGTTTTGCAACTTGTTAACTAATAATAGTCGTGTCTATACCACTATGTTCTTCTTTCCTACTTCTATAGTTCTTCTTTCCTACTTCTATATATCAGGACTTACCTAGAGCTACTGTATCTGATAGGGGTGAACGGCCGTTCCCATCTACAGATGGTGTATGATTTGATATTTTGCGCAAGTCCTGTATATTTTAATTTTATTGAAACTTTTTAGATAGAAGTTAAAAGTATTTACAATTATTAGACATCTCCAATAATAAAAAAGAAAATCAATTATCCCACATAAATTATCAATTCTTTACCCTTACTCCCTACTCTCTACCCCCTTTTCTGGAGATTTCTATTTGAATTGAAATTAATACACCACTTTTTCTTCTCAACTATCAATTGTTAACTCTTACGATCTACATCCTAGGCTATAAGTTGTAAATAAACGAGGGCGAAGCGCTATAGTGATTTAAGGAGGGTGTTTTTTAATTTGTCAGTAAGGATATTAGTCTGAAGTTTTCTAGAAGATGTCAATTTTGTTCAACCCCTTCTGCTCCCCAAGCAGGAGCTTTTTGTGCAGCTCTCAAAATAAATGCGCCCATCTGTTCTACTTCAGCTTGGGACATCCAGTTTTCGGTAACTTGACGACAAAAATAAGTATAATCACTACCGTCATATATCATAGGGTCTCTGAAGAAAGCAACTAAATTATTAATATTATCTCGTGGTGGTGTTGCTCCTTCTAAGTTTTTGAGGGATAGAGATATTGGAGGGTTGACTAAATTTGCTCCTCCTACATGACAGTTAAGGCAATTTTTGGCAAAAATCTGTTTGCCTGTGGATAAATCTTCAGCAGAAAATTTCTTTGTTTCTCCTTGTTCATTTAGTTTAATTTCTACTGGTTGTTTAGCGTCTAAATATCTTTTTACATAGGAATCTACAGCAGCTTCGGCTGATTGAGTATCAACAATTATTACTTGAATAATAATTAATATAGCTAGCAGAAAACGAATCAGTAATGATTTATTTAACATACTATTTTTCTAACTTTAATTAAGTACAAATCTAGAATAATAAATAATCGATTTTAGATTAGGGTTTAATGAAGAAAAAAACAATTTTTTTGTCTCCCATCAAAAAACCAATAATCTAAAATCATTAGTCAATATTTCAAGAAAAAGGAATTTTAACGGAAGATTTTACCGCCGCCCCATTGTTTGCCTAAAACTTTAGGCTGTACGAGAATATAACCAGCGACTCCGTATAGATCATCCTCTGTGAGATTTCTCATTTCTGGATAAATATCGGCACTCCTAATGCTGGGATGAAACTCAAATATCTCAACCTCCCCATCATAGGTAGTAGGATTTTCCATGTAGTCTATCAAGCCTTCAATATTATCTCGTGGCGGATAGGCTAAAGCTAAAGCTTCTGGACCAAGGCCAATATCAGGATTAGTTTTGGTTATTCCTCCGACATGACACTGAGAACAAACATTATTAAATACCTTTTTGCCTCTGGCGTATTCCTCAATCTTAAGTACAACTTTTTCACCTTTATCATTCAGAGGTAGAGTCCGGTCGTTATCTGTTAATTCCGCTGCTGTGGCAATGTTAACGAACGTTTGAAACGTCAGAAATACAATGGCAAGTACAGCTATGAAAAATTTTTTCAACATTCTTCTCCTTAAAACTGGCAAGTTAATCAACTAACACAGATACATTTATTACTTCAGATTTACTGAACTTTGATCTAATTTTTATTTATCAGTGGTCATGTGTCAATTCGTCAAGTATTTATCAACTCCGATCAAGAATTAGATTTTTGTTCTTGGGCTAATAAATGAGACATGATTGCTTTAGCATCCTCTAAGGCCAAACGGGTCTGAGAGTGTTTATAAGAAATTCCCATTTGGTCACAAAGACGAAGTACCTCATCTACATGGACATTAAAATCTTCTGCTATTTCCTGGATTGATATATCTGCGAAACCCATAACATTTTTTCAATTCATAAATAATTAAAAAAAATCCCTTGAAGCACTCAAAATCTAATTCTGAGGCATGGTTTGAATTTTATTGTCATTTGTAATGGAATTATGTTGTTCTGCCTGAAAGGGTAAATGGCAGTATGGCCCTGCTTCTAATGACTCAGTAGAAGTAGGAGGAGCAGGATGAATTTTATGAAGGCGAATTAACTGGGCCAGAGTTTTCTTTAACTGAGTACGAGGTACTATTATGTCTATAAAACCATGTGCCAATAGATATTCAGAGGTCTGAAAGTTTTCAGGTAGCTTTTCACGGACAGTTTGTTCAATAACTCGTCGTCCCGCAAAACCTATTGTTGCCTTTGGTTCAGCGATAATAATATCTCCAAGCATGGCAAAACTTGCTGTAACACCACCTGTAGTCGGATGAGTTAAAACTGGAATATATAGCAGTTTTGCTTCTCGATGACATTCTAAAGCACCGGAGATTTTGGCCATTTGCATCAGGCTCAACATTCCCTCTTGCATTCTGGCCCCACCGGAAGCACAAATAATTACTACAGGTAAACGCTCTTTAGTCGCCTGTTCAATTAACCTAGTCAGTTTTTCTCCAACAACTGACCCCATACTTCCTCCCATAAATTGGAAGTCCATCACTCCCAAAGCTACGGGTTCAGCTTCGATGTTGCCGATACCTGTTTGTACAGAATCTAAAAGCCCTGTTTTTCTTTGATATTCTTCGAGACGATCACTGTATGCTTTGCGATCGCGGAATTTTAAAGGATCTGTCCCTCTAATTTTTTCGTTAATTGCCATCCATGTGTTACTATCTATCAAATGCTGAATCCGCTCATTGCCGGATATTTTCATATGGTATCCACATTCGAGACAAACCATTTGATTTGCTTGGAGGTCTTTGGTATAAGTTAAAGCACCACAAGCTTCACATTTGATCCACAGTCCATCAGCAATTTCTCGTTCAGGTCTCTGTTGAGAGTTCTGGACTGATTTTTGTCGATTTGCAAACCAATCAAATAGAGACATTAAAATAATTTAGAATTAATTATTCAGTGATTAAATTTTTGCTAAAGCGTTGTGTTTTTCACCTATTCAGGTTAATAAGTATACAATATAGAGCTATGACTATCAGCTAATACAAAATAAACTAAGGTCGTTTTAATTCAAAAAAATTCTGTAATAGTTTAAAAAGTTTGGCTTTAAATTCTGGTTATTCTACTGAGTTTTTGTCTGCTTAGAAAAGTTTTAGCCCTAAGTATCTATACTTTACATCTCCTGAGTAATACACTCTATCTAAGAGTAATTGACTTCATCCAGAAAAATTAGGATGAGAATCCAGGGAAAAACAGATTGAAGTAGGTTGATAATATACCATCACCCCACATAACAGTCAAACCTGCTCCCATTGCTAAAAAAGGCCCGAATGGCATTGGTTGTTTTCGGTCTAGCCAACCTAAAGTGATCGCTCCTCCACCTACAAATGCTCCCATAGTACAGGCGAGAAAACAAGTTAATAGTAGATATTTCCAACCTAACCAAGCTCCGATCATGGCTGCTAATTTGGCATCTCCTCCACCCATAACTGTTTGCCCGAAAGCTATTGAACCGAATATAGAGATTAAGTCAAACAACCATAAACCCAGGACTGCGCCCATAATACCAACCATTAAAAAATTGATTAGATTATTTTCTTGAATATTTTTCTCTAATATGGTAAGCAACTGGAAGCCTAAACCCAAGACTAATCCAGATTGTGTGAGAGGATTAGGTAAAGTCATGGTATCTAAGTCAATCATAGACAGAGCAAGTAGCCAACTGAAAAAAGTCCAATAACCTAAGGTGGAAATTGTAGTTCCAAATTTCCAGAAAACTAGCAAAAATAAGAAACTTGTAATGACTTCTACTAAGGGATAGCGGATAGAAATTGGACTGTGACAGTGGCCACAACGTCCATATAACCATAACCAAGCAAATATTGGGATATTTTCCCAGGGTTTTAATTTACTTTGACAACGGGGGCAGTGAGAGGGAGGCAAGAGTATAGATAATTTAGAAGGTATGCGATAAATGACGACGTTGAGAAAGCTGCCAATGGATGCACCAAGGGCAAATACAATTAGGGTAAGAGGCCATATTCTCAGTAAGTCCATATTCGGTTAATAAATTTTTGATTCAATTAGTTCTACAGGGACGAAAAATTCACCTGGTAATAAAATTGGCTGATGGGAGAATATTAGACTAGCTCTGTAACTGACAGGACTAATGGCTACACCAAAGGGATGTCTTAGCAGATCAGGATGAGTTTCCAGATAAGTGCGATAGAGTAGTTTAGCCAATTTCTGTAGGGACGGGGGAAGTAATAAAGCAATAGTTGGATCTAAGTATTTTACTGGTCTTTTTTGTGTAGCTTTTACCACGAGGAACCCTGATTTGAAGAAGTAGTCAGTAGGACTGATACTGTTTCACAAGTCATCCATCGAGTGTGTAATTCTGAGGTCCTCTTTCCTTCGGAAATGCTACGCAAACAGAATATAGGACACACTTCATTACAGTCATGGATTGAGATTATACAAACTGAAAATTTTTATTGACACTAATCTTGAACGATTATTTCACCGAAAAACTGGTTCTGAAGTCTCGCCCTTTGAGGGCGACTTTTCATTTACTTTTGGTTTGATAAATATGGTATCATTTCGTTAGTGCACGAGTTAAATTATGAAAGCTCAGATATAAGTATCGTATTTATCCAACATGCCAACAAAAACAACGATTAGCACAGCTATTTGTTTGTGTCCGTGTGGTCTGGAACGATAGTCTAGCTTGTTGTTAGAAAAAGTATACTTCAGGCCAGAAAAAACCGACTAATTCCGATCTACAAAAACTCTTTATTACTCAACCTAAAAAAACTGAAGATAAAGAATGGTTATCAGAAGTTTCTGTTGTACCATTACAACATTGATTAAATGATTTAAACCAAGCTTATCAAAACTTCTTTAAGTCTACAAAAGCTCAAAGAAAAGGTAAAACTTTTTTACCTCCAAAGTTTAAGCAACGTAAATCAAGACAAACAGCTAGATTTATCTTAAGAGGTTTTCAACTACATGAAGACAAAGTATACTTGGCCAAAATAGGCTATTTAAAAGTAGTTTGGTCAAGAGATTTACCAGGATAACCATCATCAGTAACAGTAATCAAAGATTCAGCTAATAGATACTTTCTCAGTTTTGTAGTAGAAATTCAACCGCAAATACTACCAGGATCTAGCAATTCTCTAGGTATAGGTTTAGGTATCAAAACTTTTGCTACATTGAGTAATGGTAAAAAAGTAGGCGCACCAAAACCATTAAAAAAACGAATTATTAGCCAAGCACAATAGAATGAGAACTTGATAAATGAGCGTCGTTTACAAATTATGAATAAAGGTAATCAGACGAAAATTAGGAATGAATTTGCTCTGATTATTGATGATTCTGGACATAGGAAAAACGAATGCAACCGAGCTGTATGTTCCCTGGGACTCGCAAGTGCACTAAATGAATAGTAGTTCTGTAAAATCGGCAACTGAAATTGATTATTTAATTACAAATAAACCATATAAAAGTGTGACAGGAGAATGGATAGTTATATGATGGCCGGTTGAATATTTATAAATAACGACGGAAGAGTCAGGAGTCAGGAGGACCGAGTCAGGAGTCAGGAGAAAAAAAGAAGGAAGTTTTTTATCACTAATTATCCGGACATGATATTACTACTTTTTCCCAGAGAAACTATATCGAAAAATTTTATAGAGAAGAGAAGGGTTGGTTAGGTTTAAGAGAGTATCAAGTGATAAATAAAACCAGTTTAATGCGTCACTTTATTCTAGTTTTTACTGCCTATACTTTCATCCTGTATCAACAATTAATGGGGGGGCTGAGAAAACGCCCGTGCTCATAAACCTTTGACAAATTTTACAGAAACATGATTAAGCATTTCTCACAGGTATTTCTGAGGTTGGAATAGTGGAGATTTAGTATCTTTCATTGAAACTGAGGAAGTAGGTAGAGTTAATCCTCGCTCAAAATCAAATAGTTTTAACTTCCCAGTGCCAGGACAGAAAGCAAAAAGTGTTCATGTGAGCAAATTAAAAGTTGTATATAAAAAAGACGGTTATACCTATACATTTTGTCAACAGTTGTCCATAAATGTCGAGAAAAATGCCATCTAAGACTTAACAGTTTCTTACAGACACGAAGTAAATATATTGTATTGATGGTTTTAGGGAGTAGGGAGTAGGGAGGCCGGGAAGGTGGGGAGGCCGGATATCGAACAAGCAAAAAATATTTACCGGTTTAATTGTAGCACATTAATCTCGAATATGCTGTAACTATTCAACAAACATAATATTAAATTTTGTTGATATTTTTCTTGAGCCACGAACCAGCAAAACCAACTACTAACAATCCAATTAATACAGAAGGTTCAGGAACATTTTCAATTGATTGAGGATCAATAGGTATATCTGAAAAACTATTTGCCTGGATAAATACAGCAGAATCGAGTTTCGCATCACCAGCATCAGCGATCGCTAACCTAATATGATGAGTTCCAGCACTCAGTCCTAATGCTTGGGCAGTAAATAGATTAGTAAAACCATCATATTCTATATCAAAAAATGGCCCCCCCTCACTAGGGTCATTGTTATTGAAAAATTCCGGGTTACTCGCTTTAGTTCCTAGAGGTTTTCCTCCATTAACTGTATTGATGGCAACTGGAGTAGATGTACCAGGAATTAGAGCAATATTGGTTCCATTTAGGAAGAAACCGAAGACATCATTGAATTCAGAGTTTGTCCATTCTACATATTCTTCAGAAGCAAATACATAATTGAAGTAAAGGTCTCCTCCTTCACTTTCAAAGTCAAATTCCAGAATTGTTGCATCCTCGGTAGTGAATCCAGGAATCAACCCATCCAAATCTGAATCTCCAGGCAATTCATTCTCGGTAGTTTGCTCATCTGAATTATTCGGACCTTGGGCATCCGTAGCTGTACCTGTAGTCAGAATAATACCGCTATCGATGCCAATACCAGATGATAATCCATTGGTGAAAATTCCTGAAGCACCTCCTGTACCTATATAGTTGATAGAATCTGGTGCAATGGTAATCCCACTGCCTAAGATTTCATTAACTAAATCATTGCCGTTATTGGTGGGAGTTATGGAAATTGCCTGAGCTGCTGTGATGCCACTGAGAGCAGCGAAAGCTGTTCCAGCAAAGGTTGCTGAAAATTTTTTGATCAATTGTGAAATAGTCATGATTAGATTGACCCTAAAAAAAGTAAGATGTTGACAATACATAGTTGAGTTCTTTGTTTGTTCCTCAACATATTCTTATTTTCAGTGATTTTTCGGACTTGTACTGTGATCCGGATCTTGAAGAGGTGGTGATATTGATTTAGTAATATCTGTGAAGGCAGTTCAACAATTAATAATTAATAATTAATAAATAATTAATTATTACCTCTTCTTTTCAAGGAGAGGATTGACTAATCATGAAAATTTTTATTTATTATCCCCTTAATAAGGGGAGGCGGATACCCACAATTTTTCGGTAATTAGTATTGGGAATGCGCTCCAATAGCTAAATTGATGGAATAGTGATAAATAAAGAACTGTATCTAGCTACTAACTCCCGACTTCTTCTTCACATACTGCAAAAGTAGTAGATAAGTATTCAAGGCAACATATGCAAGACGACCATTTTTTTTACCTACGACATATCACTTACGACATATGATTTACGACATATTACTTAGTTTTCTTCAATAATCACAGAGAAGTCGATCGCTGTTTATGATATTAGGATTAGTTTGCAAATAATCATATACTTGTTGACAAGCTTCTATTAACAAATCATCTAGATTCAAATTCCATAAAATAATCTTGCCATCGAAACCAAATGAAAAACGATCGCCCCTGAAACTAACAAGCGATCGCTCTTATCTAATAGAGTTGTTGGGAAATAACAATTGAACAATGCTCAAAACCTTATAGAATAAGCTTTTCATGATTCTAGGGATGAAAAGCGCTATAAACTTTGACTAATAAGGGTTTTAGCCATTTTTTTAGCTTAATTCCCAACAACTCTAATATATTTATTATAACTTTAGTAATTCTATTTGCGCTTTAACTTGGAACCAGCACCAGCAGCACCAAAAGCTAGTAAACCTAAAATTGAAGCAGGTTCGGGTGTAGATTGAGTTTCTCCTTGAGATGGTTCAAATTGTGTAAAAGTGATATTGTCGATTCCAGTTCCTATATCTCCAGCACCATTAACACTATAAACAATAGACAAAGATTTTATAGCATTTAAATTACCACTAATGCTGAAGGTATCAAGAGTTTCTAAACTTACTGGGCCTGTGGAACCTAGAAAGTCCTGAGAATTAATAACAGTTGAAAAACTATCAGAAAATACTGTTACAGTCGCTACACCAGGACCACCGTTGACAGATAACGCATCTAAATCTAGAAGGTCTATACTAACTTCTGATACAGCTTGACTAAATTCAATAAAGTAGTTACTAGCTCCCGGTCCTGACAACCCATCCGTCAGGAAGAAATTGCCAATTTGGGACTGAAGAGTAGCGCCGTCACTAGAAGAAAAAGCAGTTATTGGATCTCCAATTTGTGCGATTTCAGGATTAGATGTGGGGGTTTGATTTCCTGTCCAGAAAGTTAATACATTGCCATTATTCGCAGTAACACTGTTAACTAATTGACCATCAGTGAATCCACTTTCAAAATCAACTACACCCATTGAAGCAGCTTGAACTGGGGAATTTATTACTGCTAAACCAACAGAAGTAATTGCTGTTCCTATTACATATTTATTGGCACTCAAAGCATTAGCCAAACTTTTTACGGTCTACGACCGTAAAAAGTTAAAAAAATTTTTTTTGGATACTTGAGTCTTAGTATTCATAATTATTCTGCTCCTTTGATGGATATTTGTTTAACTTTGTTGTGAATAAAATATTTGTGTTTACCTGTAAATATATTGACACAGAGATTCTGACAATAGCAAGTGTTTATTCAAAAATTTACTGAATCTTCATAAAACCGTCAAAAATCATGCAAAAATTTACCGAATATTCATATTAAAGTATTTGTAGTTAACATCAATTTTTCCTAAATCTCAACTCTTTTTCCGGAACTTTACTGAATCTTTAAAAATCGGGATAATTGTTTGAAATTGTAGGATATGTTTTCTATCGTCACTAATATAAAATGCAACGCATCTTCTGAATAGCTAAATAACCACAGACCGAACAATCAAACTTAAACCAACGACCAACAAAAACAACAAAACCACCGTGCGAAATTTCTCTTCTGGCAACCTTTTTCTCAACCTACTACCAAGATTTATCCCTATAGCAACTGGCAAAATACCCACTACAGCAATACCTAACAAAGATGGCTGCAGCAATCCAATTTTGCCCAGTAGAAACAGCATAATCATACTTGAAAGGGTAAAAGAAAGATTGATCGCTTGTACAAAAGTTTCTTTATTTAGGTTTAAAGCAAGTAAGAATGGCAAAATAGGCATAATCTGAGAACCGGTGATACCATTTATTACTCCTGTTGTCAATCCTACAGGAACAGTCAGCCATGTTCTCATCTTCTCAGAAAGGATAATAGATTTTGAGCGCAACGCCCATAGAGCATAGAGAAATAAAATAGCTCCCAGAATAGCTCGACTAATTGCACCTTCTATAGAATTGAGAACATATACCCCCAGAAGTAACCCTGGGAAAGTAGAGACATAAATAGGCCAGAAATTACTAAGTGCATCTTGAAACTTTCCAGTTTGTGCCATTACCAGGAGGTTACTTGAGAGGGAAGGTACGATAACTAAGGGTATAGCTATTTTTGGATTGAGAAAGGTTGCCATCGTAGGCAAGCATATAGTTGAAAAACCTAGTCCTGTAATTCCTTTGAGAAAAGCTGCAAAGAAAAATGATAAAAATATGGAAACCACTGTCTGGAGATTCATTTGTCATATCAAGTGCGGATAATTAGTTATAGCGCTATGCGCAAGTCAGAAGTCAGCAAAATTAATGTCAAGTTAGATTTCACAAATAAGTCGATCGCTCTCACTCACATTAGGATTAGTTTGCAAATAATCATATACCTGTTGACAAGCTTCTATAGCAATGAGCGCTGGTATATTTACAAATTGTAGTAGGGGCAAAAGAGCTAGAAGTCTTATATGATTCCTACGGAATGCTTGCGCAAACGGCAATTTATTCCCCCTGTTCCCAGTTAAGTGTTGCCTGTTCCCTGCGCACAGCGCTATATCAACAAATTATCCAGATTAAAATTCCATAAAATAATCTTGCCATCAGAAGCAGCAGAAGCTAACACTTTGCCATCAGGACTAAAACTCACACTTAAAACATTAGCCTCATAAGTATCCAAACTTTTGAGCAAAGTACCTTCAAAATGCCAAATTCTCAATATCCCATCTGTACTACCAGAAACCAATTTGTCGAGAGTTCAGTTTTGTCGAGAGTTCAGTACAAAACAAAATTCACCTGCTTTAATCCCTTGATCAATCTCTTCATCAGCCTTTTGTCTGACATAACTAGAAGCATCATCGGGTAAACAGCTACCTAAATAATATTGGTAATTATTCATAAAAAAAATTAGGTGATAGCTACTGTTTTCCTATTTTTTTGTCAGATTTTTTTTACTAAAACTATCTATATAACCCGTATAATATTAATCGAAACCAATTAATTAACTGATAATCATCTCACAAAAGTTGAATTGAAAATGTCTACAAATCTCTGGACTCGTCGTCATATTTTATCTCTAGCAGAATTTACACCCAATGAATATAATATTGTACTACAAACAGCAGCTAGTTTTCAAGAAGTTTTAGGTCGCCGGATGAAGAAAGTACCTGCATTACAAGGTCTAGTAGTAGCAAATTTATTCTTTGAACCTTCTACACGCACCCGCAATAGTTTTGAATTAGCTGCGAAACGTTTGTCTGCGGATACTCTAAATTTTGCCCCTGGTACTTCCTCTTTGAGCAAAGGAGAAACTATTCTGGATACAGCAATGACCTATCTAGCAATGGGCACAGATATGATGGTCATTCGACATCGTGATGCTGGAGTTCCCGCAGCGATCGCTTCGGAAATGGATCGCAATGGTTCTGGAGTGCGAATTCTGAATGCTGGAGATGGTCAACATGAACACCCTTCTCAAGCTTTACTTGACCTATTTACTATCTGTATGTTGTTAGACTCAACTCAACCTAGAATAGAACTTTTAGAAGGAAAAAAAATTGCTATTGTGGGAGATATTCTCCACTCTAGAGTAGCACGATCTAACATTTGGAGTTTGACGGCTTCTGGTGCCGAAGTACATTTAGCTGGAACACCTACTTTACTACCTAAATATTTCGCCGAATTTGGCAAAAATAGACCGAGTAAATTATTTTTACATTGGGATATTAAACCAGCTCTAGAAAAAGCTGATTTTGTAATGACCCTACGTCTCCAAAAAGAAAGGATGAGCGAATCTTTATTACCTAGTTTACGAGAATATCATCAATTATTTGGTATTACACGCGATCGCCTCAAACTTTGTCAACCAGGAGTCAAATTATTACATCCTGGACCTGTTAACCGAGGAGTAGAAATTAGTTCTGACTTAATGGATGACCCTGAGTTAAGTTTAATTTCTCAACAAGTAACTAGTGGTATTGCTGTACGAATGGCTTTACTATATCTTTTAGGTGGAAGCAAAACAGAATCTTGAATATAGTTAAGTATTATATTGGTGAGGTACAAAATTACAGATTTTAGAGAATAAGGAATAAGCAACACAAAGAGGAGAAATAAATGTGTACCATTCTCTAAAAAATGCCATAATATAGCAGCAATATTTTCTTTTTGCAGAAAGGCACTTTATCGATTTTTTGAATTATGCTTCAGTTGATAAATACCAATATAGACTGCTGAATATAAACAATTATACTTAAATTATTTTCAATAGAATTACTTTATTGAAGAAAGCAAAAATATCTAAAAAAACAAAATTGAAGCAATAAATAACTCCTGAAGAAAAATATTTATGATTTTTCTTTAACTCCTGAATTATTCCCTGATATCATGTCCGCACTTTATCATTTGTGTAAAACCAAGGGTAAATATCTACAGGAAATTTAGGTTTTTTCAAGCTTTTAAGCCTTCTTCCCTCTTCCCTCTTCCCTCTTCCCTCTTCCTTCTTCCTTCTTCCTTACCTTCACGCTTACAATACCGATGCTACCGGACATGATATGAAAACATGGAGATTTTGCTAGAATAAATATAGATTTTACATGATTGGAAACAAATTATTACTGATATTATGAATTCTATTTTAAAAGTACCTTTATCTACCAAACTCAAACCAGAACAAAATCATTTTGCTATTACTATAGCTCCTTTATCTATTGCTGAAATCTACACTTTAGCGGATAATCCTGCTAATGGTGCTGTAGTAGTAATGAGCGGAATGGTTCGCAATCAAACAGACGGCAAATCTGTAGTGGCCTTAGAATATCAAGCATATCAACCTATGGCCATCAAAGTTTTTGAGCAAATCTCTACAGAAATTCGTAGTCAATGGCCAGAAGTCGAGACCGTGGTCATTCATCATCGAGTGGGACGTTTAAAAATTGGTGAAATAAGTGTTTTAGTGGCTGTCGGATGTCCACACCGTTCAGAAGCTTTTGAAGCTTCTCGTTATGGCATTGATACTTTGAAACATACAGCCCCTATATGGAAAAAAGAACATTGGGCAGATGGGTCAAGTAGTTGGGTCAGTATTGGAGCTTGTG
The DNA here is from genome assembly GCF_010692625.1 of Okeania sp. SIO2C2. Taxonomy (NCBI): domain Bacteria; kingdom Bacillati; phylum Cyanobacteriota; class Cyanophyceae; order Oscillatoriales; family Microcoleaceae; genus Okeania; species Okeania sp. SIO2C2. The sequence goes on along the minus strand of NZ_JAAHGM010000026.1, from coordinate 22,799 downwards.
AAGAGCAATAGAGATAGTAGAGTCAGGAATTGGGAGTAGAATCAATTTAAATAAAGAAAAAAAAGGAAGTCGAGAAAAAGTTATTTAACAAATTTCCTGATCGCTACTATCCCACATTCGGCACGTCAATTTGTAACATCAAAAGTAGTATACATTTTTTATTGTTGGTAAATATTTATACAGTATAAATTACTTCTCAAAAGTTAAATTCTCAGGAAAATATTAAGCATAAATACTTACTGAATTATTAATTCCTATTAACGACTATAATTTTTTTTCTTACTTTTGACTTTTGACTTTTGACTTTTGAATTTTGACTGTGGATAATTGGGAACTCTAGAAAAGATTTCTCGTCTAATTGGAACTAGAGCTAAATAACAAAATTATTGAGCCAGTTCCGCTGATGAATCAATATATATTTGTACCCTGGTCTAAGGTTGAACAAACCCTTTCGCAAGTGGAATTGCCACCTGAAAAACTCTCTAACTACGATCTAGTACTGCGCTGCCAACAAGGTCATCGCCCAGATCGTGCAATCTTTGCAGAACTTCTACATCGATACCAACTCCATGTAGATAAAATTTTGTATCATTTAGCCCCTGAATGGCAAGACCGCTCAGATTTGGCTCAAGAGGTTTGGATTCGTGTATACCGTAATATTAAAAAGTTACAAGAACCAGTAAAGTTTAAGAGTTGGCTCAGTCGTATCACAACTAACCTGTTTTATGATGAGTTACGGAAACGAAAACGAGTTACCCCTCCTCTATCGTTAGACGCTCCTCTGACTTTAGATGATGGTATTATAGATTGGGAGATTCCTACAAATACTCCAGGGCCAGAAGAAGAGTTAAGTACACAAGAATTTTATGATTATCTGAGGGATGCAATCTCTCAACTACCAGAAGTCTTTAGGGTAACTATTGTCTTGAGAGAAATAGAAGGTTTATCTTATGAAGAAATTGCAGAAATTACTGGAGTTTCTCTAGGTACTGTCAAATCAAGAATTGCTAGAGCTAGGCAAAGATTACAATTACAACTCCAAAAATATCTAGATATTTGAATGATATACATATAATAAGTAATTTGATTTTGAGTAGAAATTTAGTCAAGATAAATCTCTAAATATTAATCAAATTTAATCGAGTAAAACAAAAATAATTCAATTAGCTTTTCTGAGAAAATATCAAAATTTTATGTAGCGTTGACTATGAATAAAAATGTTAATTCAAATAACTTAGATAATCAATTTCAGGGTGGAAAAAAATGATGGAACAAGAAAGGTTTGAATTAGTAAGTGCATATTTAGATGGTGAAGTAACTCCATCACAACGTAGAGAAGTAGAACTTCTACTTGCTACAGATCCAGTGGCAAAACACCTCTATCAAAGACTACTACAACTACATTCTGAATTTCAAAGAATGCCAATACCTCCAAAAGTAGAACCTGTGGAGATAATGGTTGATCGAGTATTTGATAAAATCGACCGTAGATCAAAACGGAAATTTGTCTTAGGTGGTACTGCTATTGCGGCTCTATGTATAGCATTTATATCGGGAATAATCTCAAATAGTCGGACTAATATTCTGCAGCTAGCTGAACATTCTAATTCTGAAACTGTACAAATTGCTTTAAATGAGCCTGTAATAGAAATAGTGAATCCTAATAATGTGATGTTAACTATAAACGATCCAGTACTTAAAATTCCTCAACCTCCAATTTCACCAGTGAAAAATCAATAATAAGATTGTAAAATTACAAGTAGTTAGCAAATTATATTCCTTTAATATGACTATATTTATGTATAATTTTTACTATACTTGGAAGTGGAAAGGTTTATCAAAATAATTGGGTTATTCACCCCGTCTTTTAAGACAAAATATTTTTGTAGGGTTACTCAAAATCCCCTACTTCCCCTCCTGGGAGGGGGAGGGGCGAGGAGTGGGTTAACTTCTGACTTATGACTTCTGTACGTCGCCAATCCGACGGCTCCCCTATCTGACTTCGTCAATGGTTTGTCCAAAATCCACTAGGCAGTAATTTACCACCAAATAAATTAACCTTTTCTGGTAACATTAAGTAGCTCCAGACAGTCCATAAGTATTCTCCATTAATTCCAAAAGTATCAATTTTTTGTCTCTGGTACTCGTTTTCTGTTGGATGGCGTTCAGGATGATAATCCTCTAATCGATCCAAATCTAGCAAAACGTCTGGATTTGTGAATGATAAGATAAATCCATATACATTCATATCTCCTCTAGTCATCGCTGGATAGCCAAAAGATAGTTCATACAATAGACCATTAGTTATTGCCGGAAAAGCATCCACAACATATTCAGCACAATAGGATTTGTAGTTTACCTCTCCTGGTTTAAGAGTACCGTAGACAAAGACTTGAAGATATTCCACATAATTACTTCTCAAGAAATTACCTTCTAAAGACAAGTAAAAACTACCAGATGCTGTGTAAAACAATCTATCTATTAGTTACATATCGAAGCTACTGAAACGGCATTTGCTGTTGAGTACTACGAATACTCTATAATATAATAGTAAGGTTAAACTTAAATAGAGTTTATGCTAAGACCACAAAAATTAATCAATCGTAATTCTTAATATCTGATTAAATGATTTTAGTAGTAAATATGATGGCTTTTCTACTCCCCCAGTTAACTTTAGGCGCTTTTTTACCAGAGCTACCACTTGATAGTTTATTTTCTACCCAAGGAATAATGGTAATGCTACTAGCAGCTTATGCTGTAGCTATGTGGATGTTTCTTACTAGCGCCCCGAAAGTTCACACAATCATGGTTTCAGATTTAGCCCTTGCTCAACAGTTTTATGAAGGAATGCTGGATTTACCAGTAGCAGAAGTGCCTTTACATTATTATTATAATTATGAACAAACATTAGGTGCAACAGGTATAGATCCACTTTATCTATCAAGTGATTATTCCAGACCAAGCACTACTAACCAAGGAATAGGAGTTTCAGATGGTCTGTGGTATCAATTGATGAAAAACACCCAGGTACATATTATTAGTGGAGCAAGTCTTGGTACAAAAAATAATCAACGCCATGTTTGTTTTGATAAAGATTGTTTAGAACAAATATTAATGCGCGTACAAATGCGAGGTATTAAATACAAAATCAGAATGGAGAGACCCCTGAATTTATTAGTTAAAGACTGGAATGGTCAAATAATAGAAATAGCTGAAGTCAAAAACTAAAAATATAGCCGTTAATAACGGCTTTGAGAAGAAATAAATTCCACCTCAAAATAATATTAATAATCTTAAAATTATCATCCTTAACCTATTGTTAAAGAACCGTTCAGCACTCAGCACTCAGCTTTGTTCATTTTTTTTGACGTTTAGAAGGGGATTTCAATCAGAGCTGCTAAAAGCTGATAGCTAGTTAATTATTGCTCTGCTGATTAAATCTAAAAGTATTTACAGATAAAGGTTTTAGTCTTTTTGGGGTCGAATTGCAGTGCCTAGTTTTTAGCTCTTTATGCTCAAAAAGGAGCGTATTTTAGGCGCATAGTTGGGCAGAAAAATCATTCTTACAATTGTTACTCCTACCTCCTCGCTGATCCCCATTTCTCCTGTCTCCTGCCTCCTGTCTCCTGCCTCCTGTCTCCTGTCTCCTACCCTCACCCATAAGACTTTTGAGCGCAAACCCTAATTATTGCTCTGTTGATTAAATCTAAAAGCATTGACATATAAAGACAAGTGCCTTTTTGGCGTCGAATTGCAGTGCGCTTGTTTCAGTCTAAAACGCTCATGGATGTTAGTATTTTACGCAAGAGTTGGGCAGAACAATCTTGGGACAATTATTACTCCTAGCTCCTCTAAATTCCCCTAACTCCTGTCTCCTGTCTCCTGTCTCCTGACTCCTCCTTACTTAACCAATCTATAAGTGTTTAACCGGATTTGATATTATTTCTTATTTCCAGGCATTAAACGGTAGGAACTCATACTTAAAGATGCTCCTAGAAGTTGAGAAAACCAGATCTCAAAAGAGCGAACCCCGTAATTAGGAAATTCTGAGCCAATATTAGATATAGGTTCAACAAGAATAGTAAACATTCCTAAACGATTTCCTGCTAAAACATCAGTAAATAAGCGATCGCCTACCATTGCAACCTGTTCTACTGGTAAATTCATCGCATCAACAGCTTTTTTTAATTTACGACGAGAAGGTTTACCAGCTCCAGCAATATAAGGTATATTAAGAGACTCGGCAATGCGACTTATTCTATATTGACTCAGATTATTACTTACTAACCATAGACTTGTGATAGTTCTAATTTCTTCTACCCATTCACTTAATTCAGGAGAAGTGTTACTGTCACGAATTGGTACAAGAGTATCATCTACATCTAAAACTAACCCTTTAATTTGATTTTTTTGAATAATTCCCGATGTTAGGCTTAAAATTGAGTTCCCTAAAACTAAATCTGGCTGTAAAAGTTTACCCCAAGACATAAAATTAATATTTATTATAATCACAATAATTTTAAATAAATAAGTTAAAAGTCAAAAGTAAAATATTAGCGCAGTATAAATAAAATACATCAAAGTTATTTATTCATAAACTGCTAATTTTGACTTTCTTACTCATCAAAAAAAAATAAAAAAAACTACTAGCTACTGAGATGATAACATTCTTTCTACCTCTGCAATAGCAGCCTCATGTTCTGCAGCAGTACGACTGAAAATATGAGTACCATCATACCTGGCCATAAAATATAAATATTCAGTATCATCTGGATTAAGAGTTGCTTCTAAACTTGCTAAACCAGGACTAGCAATTGCAGTTGGTGGTAAGCCAGTATTAAGATAAGTATTATAAGGAGAAGGAGTTTCAACCTGACTATAGGTAAGAGGTTTCTCTTTTGTTTGACGAATACCAAGGCCATACTCCACTGTTGGGTCTGCTGCTAACCTCATACCTTTCTTCAAACGATTATTAAATACACCGGAAATTACACCTCGCTCCTCAGAAACTACAGATTCCTTTTCTACAATACTCGCCAATGTCACCCACTCATGGAGGTTCAAATTTTCGGCATTATTCAGATTTTTCTGATATACAGGTAATGCAATTTTTTCAAACTGTCCTAGCATTTGATTAATAATAGCTTCAGGAGTATTTTTTTGTGCTTCTATCTTATAAGTATCTGGGAATAAATAACCCTCTAAGTGAGGTATATTACTTGGTAACCAGGGAAATTTATCATAAGGAATATTTCTAGTAGCAGCAATAAAATCAGCAGCAGGAAAAAATCCTTGAGCTTCTAAATATTCAGCCATTTGTTGAATTGACCATCCTTCACGAATGGTATAGCTGAGTTTAACTACATCTCCCTCTAGAATTTTATCTGCGATCGCGCTGAGTGGTTCTGTCGGTGATAATTTATAAGTTCCTGCTTTAAATTCTAGATTGGGATTTTGTATTCCCAACCATTTGACCCAGAAATTCCAAGCTGTTGCAGAACGAATAATACCAGCAGCTTCTAAATCTTCACCTATTTGTTGACCATAAGTTCCAACTGGAATTGTAATTGTTACAGCATTTTCTTCTGGAGACTGAGTGGATGATGTGTTTGTCACTAGTGGTCCACTAACCCAACTCCACCAGGCCCATCCCTGCCAAGCGAAAATACCACAGCTTACAGGCAGAATGGCCAAATAGAATAGAGCACGATTAGAAATTAGTTTAATACTGTTTCTCATTTGATTAGTTAATACTTTATCCTCAAGGTTCTCTTAGCTGAGTTTGTAGCGAAGATGATTCTTTAGGTTATTCTAGAGCATAATTTTAGATCTAAATATTTAATTAAATCACCCTAATTTGCTCAAAATTCCAAAGAGTCTATTCCATATCATGGAAAAGTTGATCTTCTAGCATTGATTGAACCATTGGCTGAATTTCCTGAAACTCTTCTTCTGAAAGCAATTCTAGTTTTCCATCATTGCTTTTACGAGCTGGAATTAAAAATGGATCTAATGGTGTGTATATTGCGTATTTCTGGTCTTTATATAAAAAAGTGGCCAACTCTTCGTAATATTCACCTTCTTCATCATTTTCATCTACTTCATCTAGTTCATCTTCATCCCATTCTGGTAACTCCCCAGTAACAGTTAAAGTTATAGCTGTTCTTTGAAGTGTGAGGTTTTGTTCTTCAAGTACAACTTTGGCAGTATCAAAAATTCGATCAATTTCCATTTCATCACCTACAGGAATACTTGCTTGGTCTAAATCTCCTTGTGCCCAAGTAAAGATTTCTATAGGTAAGTCTACTGGTAGTAACATTACATACTCTTGGTTATCTAACTCCATAGAATACTCTACAGTACAACATAGCGATCGCTCTGCCTCATCAGTTAAAGTGACATAAGTTTCTGGAGATTGTCCATTTTCTTGTGATTCTGGGGATGAATACATTTTGGGTATTTTGATGATTTTTTCACTTTAGTAGTGATCTAAGTATAGATAAATTCTGTTCATTAAGCTTCAAACAAGGTCTAAGAGATGGAGTTTTTGTTGATTACCAGTAAGCAGATTTTTAGATTTTGCTAACTGTAAGTAGTATTATGTATTTCAATACTGAACAATTTTTCGATTAGCGGGCATCTTGCCCGCGCTACAAACATTTAATTATTAATATTTGTAATTCATATACTTGGAATCTGCTGTAAAACAAAGACTGAAAGAATTAAAAATAGTCAGATAATGTGTAGATTTCGCGTTCATAAATAGTCTTAATATACTTGCATAATGCTATATTTATAGATATTATTATATTTTTTCTATACATCAATTTAAATTTATTTCTCTTCTATGTAATAGGTTTTTCTATATCTATCTCTATTGAATTATTTACTTGTGAAATAATATTTGGTTTTCTACGTTCATCCAGCCATTGCTGTAAAATCAAAGCTGCCGCTTTTCTATCAATTAAATGTTTATTCTGAGAAGGAGAAATATTTGCAGCTTTCAACATATCCTCAGCTTGAACTGAAGTCAAACGTTCATCAATATATTCTATAGGTAGAGCCAGAGCTTGTGACAATCTTTGAGCATATTTTTGTATTTTTTTCGCTTGAAAACCTATAGAACCATTCATAGAATATGGTAAACCTACGACCAGAACTTGTACTTGACGTTCTTGGACAATAATTTTTAACTGAGCTATATCTTCTTGAAAAGAGGTACGTCTAATAGTAGTAATACCAGTAGCAATTAAACCAGTACCATCACATCCTGCAACCCCCACACGTTTGTTCCCTACATCTAAACCCAGGGCTGAAATTCGAGATTGAGGCATTGAAAATTCAACTCCTTACTTCTACTTATATTATTTGGATTTATGACACATCTCTAATTCCTTCTCTTGGTCAGTTGGAGATGTTCAAAAATTAATAACTAATAATTAACAATTACCTCTTCTATTATGAAAAACAGATAGGATTGACCAAAAAAAAATTAAAATTATTTTGTAAGCATTCAGCCGTTAGCTATTAGCCATCAGCTATTACTTTTTTTTTAGTTCTAGATAAAATCTTTACTAATTGAGTCATAATTAAATTTTACTATAAAAGCTGGCTGAAACAGTCTATTTTGATTAAAATTGCCTCATGAGAGCTGACAGCTGACACCTAACAGCTAATAGCTGAATGCTTAAATTATTTTTCTCCTGGTTCCGAAAGACTTCAAGCTGGAAATTATTAATTATTTGCTGAGAAAACTTCACTATTATCAGTAATCAGTTAGCCTCCTAACGGAGGAACTGCGGACTTCAGTACCTTTGCAATAAGTAGGCTTGACATAAGGAATAGTCTCTTTTTTTATCCCTTTAAAAAGGGAGGCGCATACCCACAATTTTTCGGCAATTGATAATTTAACTTATAGATAAGAATTGATTTTATAGCAGTTTGCACTCGTCTAGTTACAGATTTTATCTCTAACAACTTTTGATAATAACTCATAGATTTTAGTTGTAAATATACCAAAGCAAACTGCTATATATTTAATTATTGGAGATGTCTATTAATATTAATTAGACACAAGTAATTCCTCATTTCTGAGATTTTCCATTATCATCTTCATCTCCACTTGTTAAATTAGGAGAAATAGTTGGCGATGGAGAATTTACTTGCTCATTTGTAGCTTCCCAATAATAATTATTATGATTAGTTTTCAACTGAGAATTACTACTTTTACCATGTCGATTTTGCATCATTTTCAACAAAGAACTACGACTAGGAACTGGTTTACGAACTGGTTGCAGACCTTGAAGAACTTCCGAAAACTGGAGGTCAGAAATAACTGACTTAGACTCTCGAAGTTTATGCCAAACAGAACGAGACATCAACAAAGAATGTTCAATTTGTTGAGCTTTTATCTTTTCTAAATATGCTTCACGTTCAGGTTGATAATCAACAGAAGCAAGTTGTAGAGATTGATCGGGAAAATCTTGAGCCAACGTTGCCATTTGAGATAATAACTCTGGATACAACCAAGTATAAGCTGGATGTACAGTTAATTGAGCTATATGTGGTTGTGTACCATCACGACATAATTGTACTTGAAAGTAGGCGATCGCTGCCTTACGTTGGGGTTCAAATACATACCCACTAACCAATTCATTATGATTTAGCCATTGCCTTACTCCCTCTATTAAACTACTAACAAAGCCAGTTTGAAAATCTGGGATATGGCGGTCGAATACTTGCCGTACTAGAGGAGGCATAGATGCTGTGTCCAATTGATAGAGCAACTGAGCATCAGCATTACTCACAGGTAGTAAGTTTGGTAAATTTGGCTGAGAAAGGGCTAACTCTTGTAATTTTTGGGTCGTAATTGTCCAATAAGTAATTTGAGCTAATGGCTGAAAACCATTTTGGCGATAAAGGGCCATCGTCTCTTGATCGTTAACATTAACTTCCAATAACCATGTGCGTGCTTCCCAAATTTTCTCAAAGCAGTATCGTAATAGTTGAGAACCTATTCCTCTGTTAGTCCCTGTTTCTTCCGTAACTATTCCTTCTACCCGCCAACTGCTGCGAGTGCGGTTGCTAGGAGAGACCTGGATTGCCCCTTTAATTTGTCCATCTACTTCTGCAACATAGGAAATTAACAAATATTTGCAGGGATTAGGGAAAAGGCTCAATAATTTTATAGGCCAGTACCAACGACTAATTTGTGGTAATTTCTGGCTTAAGCTAATAGGAGAGAGGTTAAAGGTAACATCTCGATGGTTGTGTTGTACCTCTGGAGTTTCCCTACATAGGTTATTGATAGCTTCTAGGTCGCGGTACTCTAGGGGACGGATGACCACCTGACTTTTGTTTTGGCGGGTTAAAGGTTTCATTATTTTTTCTTCTAGATTTTTAGGTACTTATATCAAATAAAGTTTTGATTTTTGTGGAACTGGAAATTTGGCGAAATCAGGTTTTAGTCATCCAGATAAATGACTAAAATGGACCTAAATTTATAGTTGTTTCAGATTAGTTATATAAGCATTATTAATACTTTATATCTTGTCATTAGTCATCTCCAGAAAAGAGGCAACAGGCAACAGGCAACAGGCAACAGGGAGAAATAATTGATAATTTATAGATAAGAATTGATTTTATTTTTGATTATGGGAGATGTCTATTAGTCATCTTCACTTTTTTTGCTTTCATTTCCATCAACTTCTTGTTTTATCTTTTCTTTTGCGGGTTTAATCTCACCGTCACTTGTGGTACTTAAAATTGCTTGGGTTTATAAGACACAGAATGGCGTGTAGAAGACTATCCATAAGTAATTTTCCCCTCTGCCTTCTGCCTTCTGCTTCCTGCCTCCTGCCTTCCTCAAGATGATGATGGCCTGATCAAAACTACTGGAGTTTGTTCATCCGCGTTTCCTGCGGGATTACTTCTCAAAGCGTCCTCCAATAAAGAGGTAGACACATTAGAGGTTGCTGCTAATATTTTAACTGCTTTCAAATCGTTAACATCTACGATCGCTGCACCCAGACCAGTTGCTTTTTGGATTTCTTCTACTAATTTTTGAGGATTTTCTGGACCTAAAACTATAAATTGGTCATAAGGAGGTAAAGTTCCAGTAACATCATCTATTAGTCTGGCTTGTTCTCCTGCAAATTGGTAGAACATACCGGGTTTGCCTAATAATTTGGCTATGGCACCTCCGAAAAAGGCCATCAATACTTTAACTGGTCCAACAATATCTACTAGCGTTTGCATCCCACAAGCTGTTGCCAGACTGGAAGTTGGCAGAAAGAAGTAACATATACGTTTGGCTACCCATCCAGGTTTCACGTCAGTAGGGTGACGAAAACGACCTTGTATTAAGGCCAGGGGTGTTTCACCAATAGTCACTATGTCCCCTGGTTGAGCATGAGGAACTACATAACGTTTGACAATTTCTATGGGATCGTCTAATTCAGTTAATAAGTGAGTGCGAATGGGAAATACTGTTGCATTTTGTGCTTCTCGCTGATTTGGAGTAGCTTTAGGATCGGGAAATTTGAGAGGCACTACAATATTACGAACTTTGGGAATGCGGCCTTGAGGTCCATAGGTAATATAATTGACTTTAATCCAAGCTGACTTGAGTTGGTCTAAATTTTCCCCACGAATATCAATTGATATTTTCAGTTTTGTCTTTTTTCCTACTTTAACGATATAAGCAAACCAATAATCATCAGCTCTAGCTGGGGCATCTTCATGGAAAGGAATAATTCGAGTTTGATAATTTACTTTTTCTAAACTTGCACCAGACAGCAGTTTTACTTCTGCTTGTATTTCTGGCACCATAATTTCTAAGCTTTTGGTACGGTTGCATAATTCCATTTCACCCACTAATAGGTAATTTTCTGGTTCTGCAACTGCTAAATGCCATTCTCCAGAGTTTAATTCTAAAGCATTTCCTGGACGACTACGATATTGTAATTCTAGTGCTAAATAGCCTAAACCTAGAAGTATAGTTAAGACTATAATTCCTGTTGTGAAAATTTCTATAATCACTTAATCTCCGGTTAATATTTATTTGAACTAAGTTTGCTTAATATAATTTCCTTCATCTTATTTGAAAATTCAGCTTATTTTACCGAAAAAATGGGTCTAAAGCCTCGCCTATAAGCGGGCAACTCTTCGTATCAGACTTTTAGCTATTGGGTAGTTCCTGCAATTTGTAAAGATATAGCACTACGCAAATAGCTTAGGACGTTTATAAATGCTCAAACTTAGTCAGGGATTACTTATAACTTTTGACTTATAACTTTTGACTTCTGACTTGCGCGTAGCGCTATACTAGCACGCACTGCTATATATTGACATTTTTTATTAAATATGATATTGAGATATAGCTAAATTAAAGAATCTGCGTCTCTGGGGGAGCGCAGAGTGTCAAAAAGTAAAACAAAATATCTAAGTTATTCTGGTTCTTTTTCTTGTAAAGATTTGTAAACTAATAGGTAGTGTTTTGCAGGATTGGTTTCTAGAAAAAATTAGTCCCACTCAGAAAAAATACTTCTAACTCTCTGTTGCTGATACACAGAATAGATTTGGAGTATTTTCGCAAGAACACAAAACTAGAAAATTACTGATTTTTGAACTCAGAAATAGGACTTCTATGAAGCAACTTATGATTGCCGAACGCTATCTATTACTTGTACATATTTTGTCAACAGTTTTTGGACTAGCAGGTCTGTTAATAGTTCTACCTAATCCTGACATTATTATCAGTTTGCCTCCAGTAGGACAGACTGCTTTCCAATTGAGTATGACAGGTGGAGGAGCAACTTATATTATCTTTGGAGCATTAGCAGTTGCCTTGTATAGCATGAGGAATTTGGGAATAGGTACAACCCTGGCTTTTATGCTGCCTTCTGTGTTTCTATCTTTGAGTAGTGAACTATTGGGCACAAGCACAGGTTTTCCTTTTGGAGATTATGCTTACCTTAGTGGCTTGGGATACAAAATCGCAGGTTTAGTACCTTTTACTATTCCCTTATCTTGGTTTTATATGGGGTTAGTTTCTTATTTACTAGCTCGTTGTGGTTTACAGGTTAAGAGTTCTAGCTCTTGGATACGTCATGTAGGAGCGATCGCTACAGGAGCAGTGCTTCTAACAGCTTGGGACTTAGTCCTTGACCCAGCTATGAGTCAGGCACCATTTCCGTTTTGGACATTTCAAGAGGAAGGCTCTTTCTTTGGTATGCCTTACCGGAACTTATTGGGATGGGTAGGTACAGGTGCAATATATATGTCTGTAGCTGCTTGGTTTTGGCGCAATAAAACAATTTCATTGTCCCGCCAAGAGTTAAATTTGCCACTCATTACCTATTTAGTTAACTTTGCTTTTGGAGCAACAATTACTGTAGTTGCACTAGATAGCAGATTCTTATTACCCACTTGTTTGAGTGTAGTCCTAGGGTTAATTCCAGCGATCGCCCTGTGGTTAATATCTCCAGCTAATCAATTGAGTGAGGTGGATATGTCCCTCGATAATGCGATGAGTGATGATGAGGTAAAAGTACCTGTAACGCAGGTGAAAATGGCTGTTAAATAACTCAAAAGTTATATCAGTTTTAAGTTTGAGAGAGAACACCGAGAACACCAGGGGCAAAGGTATTTGAAGAAATAGATTCTTGGCTTTGTTGGAGAGATAATATAGAGTCTAAAATACTGCCTAATAGAATCGAAAATCATGCCTGAAGCCTTTTTTTTTGTTATTTTACTGTTGCAACTACCAGCAACAGCTATCTTACTATCGCGCCTCATCAAAGGTCCTACTCGCCAACCGCCATTAAAACCTGACTCACCCACACCAGAATTAGTAGGTAAAGTAACTGTTGTCATACCAACTCTCAATGAAGCGACTCGCATTACTCCCTGTTTGCTTGGGTTGACTCGGCAGAGTTATGAAGTACGGGAATTTATCGTTGTTGATAGTAACTCGGTAGATGATACCCAATATATAGTCAAGACTAAGGCAGAAACAGACCCAAGGTTTCGCTTAATTACGGATGACCCTTTGCCCTCTGGATGGGTAGGTCGTCCGTGGGCTTTGCATACGGGTTTTTTGAGAAGTTCTCCAGAGAGTGAATGGTTTCTGGGGGTTGATGCAGATATTCAGCCAAACCCTGGGTTGGTCGCTAGTTTGGTCAAAAAGGCAGAGGCTGAAAACTATGACCTGATTTCGTTGTCGCCACAGTTTATTCTGAAATATCCAGGAGAGCTGTGGCTACAACCTGCTTTACTCATCACGTTAGTCTATAGATTTGGACCTACGGGCACGGGGGCGCAAACGCCGGAACGAGTTATGGCTAATGGTCAGTGTTTTCTGTGTCGGCGCTCGGTGTTATCAGAGGTAGGAGGTTATAGCAGTGCTAAGGGTTCTTTTTGTGATGATGTAACTCTGGCTAGAAATATTGCTGCCCAAGGTTTTAAGGTGGGGTTTTTGGATGGGGCAGAGGTTTTGCAGGTCAGGATGTATGAGGGTATGGTAGAAACTTGGCAGGAGTGGGGGCGATCGCTTGACCTTAAGGATGCTTCCCCTACTGCTCAAGTTTGGAGTGACCTTTGGTTATTGTCAGCTACGCAGGGTTTACCTTTGTTGATAGTTTTGAGTTATTTATTGTTTAGTTTGCCTGTTGATGTTTCTTTATCTTCCAGGTTTTTATTGTTTGGATTAAATTTATTTTTACTATTAATTAGATTTGCTTTGTTATTAGCGATCGCTCCTGCTTATGATTTGAGTAAAGCTAAATTTGGTTGGTTATTTTGGTTATCTCCTTTAGCAGATCCTTTTGCAGTTTTGCGGATATTTTTATCTGCGATGAAAACTCCTAAAAAATGGAGAGGTAGAGTTTATGGGTAATTAGTAATATTGATTATCTCGCTTACGCGAAAGAGGATGAAGTGCTTGGTCTGCCTTTTATGGGGGGTTATATCAAATCCGTTTAATTCGGTATCAAAAAAATGTTCCATCTTCAACCATTACCAAATATTTCTCGACCTCCCCACATTCCCCTCCTGGGAGCAGGGCTAATTTATTGTCGTCAGAGAATATTTATAACCCTATATTTTTTTGAGTTCCTGTGCTTCCCACAGTCCCCACATTCCCCTCCTGGGAGTGGTTATATCAAATCCGTTTAATTCGGTATAAAAACATTCTTTATCTTCACCATTACCAAATCTTCATAAATTTTTTCCCTCCTGACTCGGTCCTCCTGACTCGGTCCTCCTACTTCAAAAGATTTTATACCGATGCTACCGGATTTGATATTAGGGGTGGGTTCCCATACTCCCCACACTCCCAACCCCCTCCTTTTTTCTAAGCGTGACAATAAATTGACCCTGCCTCCTGGGCTATGCTTTATCAACATCTTTCTTAACATAAAACTTGACAAAACAGACAAATTATATCATGTCCGGTTGAACAGTTATAAATAAACGACGAAGGAGTCAGGAGACAACCCACCCCCAACCCCTCCCAGGAGGGGAAGACAGGAGACAGGAGGGTAGAAAGAATGAAGAAGGAGAAAGTTTTTTTATCACTAATTATCCGGACATGATATTATGGGTAAGTCTGGGAGCGGCTTTTTCGGGAGAAAATTGTATTGAAAAATACACTATGAGTGAGGACTGTAGACAAAATTCTTACTCCCCCCTCTTCCCCCTCTTCCCACTCTTCCCCCTCTTCCCACTCTAATTACACCGATGCTACCGGATTTGATATTAACCCCCCAGAATCCGCCTTGAGAGCTAATGAGTGAACGCTGAATGGCAGAACGCTTTTTTGACATACTCCCGACGTTGCCCTTACGGGACAACGCGGGATTCTTCAGCCTGGGAAACCCTGACCGCTGTTTCGTGTGAGGTGATGTCCTCCCCCTGTGTTGACCTTGATTATAACAAAATGTACCTAGTTTGTCAAGGGCTTATGAACGTTTAGTTTATGAAGGTATCCGAATCTTGGCCCTGGCTTTCCCATACGACGCTCCCCTTCGGGAGAGCGCGGGACTTCCCGCCAGGAAAGTTAATTTTCTTGAGTTTCAACTTCCTCTGGCAAGGAATAATCTGGCACAGAGGAGTATGTCTGAGACAGCACAGCTAAATCATCCTCCAGCTCGGAAGGAAGATCAACCCCATAATAGTAGCAGAGAATGAGAGTAATATCTTTATTGTAAGACATTAAGCTAGGAGCGTACTTGGCTAAAGTATTATTAACCGCTCTCAACAAATTATCATAGCTATCCGCAGAGCTAACCACAAAAGGTTCAAGACGCTTAATTAACTCGTAGTAGCTAGAGATATCCAAATCCTTCATTTCTCTCTCAAGAGGTGGAGTCTCAGCCCCAATTTCTGGCAGAATGCGACTCACGAAAGTCACTCGGTGCATGACTCGCCAACAAGAGGGAGCTTTACCATCGTTACGCGCTCCTCGTAGAGCAATAGCATTTTTGTCATTGCTTTCATTCAGCCAGATGGGGTCAATGACTTTGTTAAACAACTGCTCGTGGTTTTCATTGTCTTCTTGCAGGAAGAAAGTCATAAAACGATAAGCATCAACTTTCCCTGGACACAATACAGGTTTGCTGTCAGCGTCATAAACTGGATCGGGTTCGGAAGGATCTTCGGAATAGTCATATTTCTGAATGTTATTCGAGAGGTCAAAAGTTATCTGAACCTCAAAGGTTTCTTGTTGTTCCTTAGCACGACTCCTGGTCAGACTTACCCCCAGGTTCGAGAAGCCAGTTGACTTAAATTCTGAAGCTGAAAACTCAAATTTCATTTCCAGTTCTGATGTGGCACCACTTTGAAAAGAGAAATTAAAAGACCCCTCATAACTTTCTGTACGACTCTGAGTAGTTTCAGAAGACTGAGAATAAAAACCGCCATCGGCAGACCAAACATAAGTATTGACAATGTTCTGCTTCGCAAATTTATCTGGAAGTGCCTGATCTTTATTATTTTCACGCTCAAAGGCTTTTCCTATATCGCTAGTCGTTGATGCCAGAGATGCAAGAGCAGATATCTGTGAAGTAAACCAAGCGCCAAAACCTCCAGCACTCTTGGTCTTGGTTACGGGATTGTCTGTACCCAAACCAGACGTAACAGTTAGGGGAGAGCGGCGACTCTGGGAAAATCCTATGCCACCAGCAATAAGACTAGCACCAAGGTTAGCAGCATAATCAATACCAACATCTGCTGCCCAACCCTCGCCATAAGCAACATTAAAGTTTTCATAATAAGCTGCTAGCTCTTTCTCTTTTCGATTAATCTCTTCCTTCAGATTATAAGCTTCCCTGGGTTTGAAGTAACTGTATTCGCCGTAATCACTAGCTGTAGGATAGTTTGGATCGAGGAAAATTGCACCCTGTTCGTCATAACCAATCTTGCCATCAAGAGTACCTTGTTTAGTATATTGGGGATTAATCTTGAAGGGAATGAGGTTGAAGTCTGGCGGAATGTCTTGGTTAGGGCGAATAGAATAACTAAACAAAGCATTGTTATGCTCAAAGCGTAGGGCAAAAACATCCGCTGTCTTGGAGATAACCAGAGCTAACCCTATATTTTCCGGCACATAACGAGGACCTAAAACTGGGTTATAAGCAGGAGGTTTATAATTATTATCTGGATCTGGTAATGGTTGCCAATAGCCTTTGAGTTGTTGTGTGGTATTTTCAGTAGTAGTTTTGCCAACCTCGATCGCTTTCTCATCGGTGTAACTATTATCACTATCTAGTTGAGTTGCACCTGTTCCCGCTCCTGACAGATCGATATCAATGGTTTTACCTACACCCAATGGTGCAAGAACAAAACTCAGATCAATCTCGCCTCCATTCTTTGCTTCTTGCTCAAAGCCATTTTGAGCTGAGTTGCTACGAGAGTGAGCATAAGAGTAGTTGTAGGAATTCACTTCCGTGACTTCTACAGCAGTAGTTCCATCATAACTATCTTGATAATCTTCAGGTCCTACAGTCAAGTTTTCACTGGGAACAGGTGGCGCACCTTCAATAAACCCGATAATTTGTGGGTCAAACTGTACTTGAGCCATCCACTGAGTTTTCAGGTTGGCAACTTTGAAGCCATGAACCAGATGCCACTGATTGTTGTAAATTTAGGTATATAGGCGTTGCAGGCTGCCAGAGGTTCCCCGGTTGGGATCGTTGAACATCACCCCGTAGTCAACCACAGAGGGGAAGCCGTGAATCACGGTTTGATATTGTTGGGTATAGCCATCAATCGCCGAACGCACCAGGGCAATGTCATCCCCAATGGGTGCGTTGGAAACTGCTCGGGTGGGTTTGTTATTATCGTTTGTGGGGAATGTCAGGTCGTTACCCGTAAAAGATTCGTCTTTGAGAAGATTGGCATCTTCAGTGAGATTACAAGAGAAGTAAGCAATCAGGTCTTTCTTTTCTCCCTTGACATAGGTAAAGAGACTCTCTTGAATTTGCTGCTGTAGACGGAAAGTTTTCCAGATACGAATTTCATCCATTTCTCCATGAAGGAAATTAGCGAAGTTACCCTCATTATCTTTGGCAGCACCCAAAGAAAATTGCGGTTTATTGTCAGAGGAATTCCGTTCATACCTCAACTCAACAGGTTGACCATTGAGGTAGGCAGAGCAGATATTGGCGTCGGGATCGGTGTTTTTTACCCACTGCCATTTTTCGCCTGTAATTTTCGCGTGGTTTTCTCCCACACTATCATAAGCAATGTTGCCTTCTTTTTCATTCAATGACCACCAGGCGACCAGTCCTCCTGTTTCCTGACCGTAGAGCAACTGTCCTAAAGATTCCGGCTCAAGGGCTATATTCCAAATTCGCACATCGGAGATCATGCCGTTGAAACTCTCTCCTATCTTCACCGGGAAGTTGCCAATACCAGGGTCTATGTCTTTGATCAGATCGGATTCTCCAGCTTTTTCCCCATCAATGTAAAAGATGATCCGTGTATGAGCTTCAGGAATTTGTACCTCTACGGTCTCTTTTTGATCTCCAATTTGTATGGTCTCGGTATAAGTTTTGTCAACTAATTCCGTTTTGCGGACGACTGCCACCTTCTGTAATGTATTGGTAGTCAGGGCGCTACTGGAGGTAAAGGTTTTCCAAGTTCCGTCTTGGTTTTGGCAGGAGAAGACTAACTTTCCATTTTGGTTCGTCTCTAACTTATAGGGAGTGAGTTGAGTGTTGTTAGAGCTAACACCTGTCTTAGCCAATAGGGTCGATGCTTTAATTTGAGCAGGCTGACAGAAAAGCTCTAGGGTTAAGTCTTTGGTAATGTTAAGGGCACTTGCATCAGGCGCTTCCAGAACATCACCATTTTGGAATTGAATTCCGTAGGATTGGAGATAGGCGAAGGCTAGGTGAGTCCAACTGCTTTGAAATATTGCTTGCTGACTGCGATAAGCATGGTTGTCAAATTGAGCAGTTAAGGAAAAGGCAGGTGCTGCTCCTAATACTCGCTTCCCTTCCACATTACCATCATGTCCGTTACCGGAATAATCACGGGTATCGGTACCGTCTAAGCGCCAGTAGGCAATCAAGCCTTCTTGTGGGTTGAGCTGCGTTCCCATAGATTCACGGATTTCTTCCTGGGTGCGGGCTAAATCCCAGATTCGGACTTCTACTAGGTCAGCTTTAGCTTTCTTGGCGTTATCGTATCTCCTACCTAAATTCCAAACACCTGCTCCTTGCAAGGATGTCACATTACTATTTTCAGATGCTACCAACTCCCCATCACGGTAAGTCTTCCGACTTTTGCCATCGTAATCATAGACACAAGCCCAATGATGCCAATTGTTATCTGAGTATTTAGCATCACAGTCCAGGTCATTAGAGTAGAAAGCGAAAGCAAACTTATTATTTGCTCGGAAGCCAATATGCAACCCTTTGTTGTTCTCTGAGGTTCCTTGACTACAGAGCCAATCATCTCGACCATTTTCCAGACGCTGTGCCCAAAATTCCACAGTAAAACTCTTGTTTCTCAGATCAATTTTGTCACCACAAGTAATATAATTTTCGCCATTGAAACGAAAGGCATATTTGGGCAACATTGAGATGCCGTACTGAGAGATGTTTAAATGATTATGGGGTTTGTCATTCTTATGATAGATAAGACAATTACTGGGAGCATCTGGAATCTCTAAGGAGATATCTGGAGCCTCTATAACAGCGGGTGCAGTTTCTTTGTTAGTCTGAAAATCATAAGAAAGAACTCCGTAATGCCCATTATCAGTAGAGTCTTCATACTTTTTTCGCTGTCGCGTATTTGGTGATACCACTCCTCCGTTACTGGTATATTTGTTTAAGTTCCCCGTATTTCGAGCTAAATTATTAACTGTATTTTCACCATCAACTCGCCAATTGGCGAGTAAACCCGATTGTGGTTTGTCTATCCATCGGTACATATTATCCTGAATTTGTTTCTGGCTGCGGGCAGAATCCCAGACTCGCACCTCTGCAACATAGCCATGAAAGTCAAAACGCTTACCTACGCAACGATCTCCAACTTTCCACGCTCCTCCCGAGTACGGATGAGTTCCTGTATATCCATCCGTAGCGTCTAGTTCCTCTCCATTCCTATACATCTTCGTGGTCTGATTTTCCTTGTTTATTACAGCAGCATAATGATTCCAACTCTGCATAACTGAAGAGTCATATATTCTCTCAACTCTATGTTTTCCATTAACCCGTACAGCAAGTCTTCTCGATCTGCCACTCACACCCGCAAAATAATTATACCTCCCAAACATTAGTCTTTGAGTTTCGGGGGTATCATCTTTGTACTTAGATACAATCCAATCTTCGCGATCGTTATGATTTCTTTTTGCCCAATATTCGATAGTATAACTTTTATCTGTGACGTTTAGGCCGTCTTCTCCGTTCGTGTGATAGTGACATTTCTGGGAAGCGTTATCTCCAATAAAGGAAGCTGCTGGCTGATTGACAGTCTTTTCTTCTAACTTCCAGTAAGCGACTAATCCTGATTCATTACCCTCAAGTTGTTGCCTCATCTTTTCGATGATTTGTTCTTCGGTGCGAGCACTATTCCAAACTCGCAGTTCCATCATCTCTACTTTTGCAAAGTCTGCGGTTTCGCGTGAACCAATCAGGAAACTACCATCCCCTTGATAGGGAGTCACATTACTATCAGATGCTACTTCAATTCCATCACGGTAAATTTTCCGACTTCTGGCTGAGTGGTCGTAGACACAAGCCCAGTGATGCCAATTGTTGTCTGAGTTATTAGAATTGCAGTTGAGAGCGCTATACCAGAAATCGAAGGCAAACTGATTATTAGATCGGAAACCAATGTGAAGTTTTTTGTTCGATACGCCTGTCTCGCCGTGAGACAACAACCAATCATCACGATTAGAGTCCGTGCGCCTTGCCCAAAACTCAATGGTAAAGCTCTTGTTCTTCAAGTCTATTTGGTCGCCACAGTTGATATAGGTATTACCCTCAAACCTCAAGGCCGATACAGGTAAGTTTTCAGGCCTTTCTTTCCCTGGAATCAAAGTTGGCTTAACCCAAGTTTCCAGAGTCACTGCATCAGCGTCCGAATCAAACCCTTTGAGTTTAACTTCGTTGTCCGTACTAATATAATCATCCTGATCAAACAAAAGAGACTCCGAAACAGGAGGCGAAGTCCAACCTGTGGTTTTTCCATTCCCTGATTGAGTCGCGTCTCCATTCACAATGGAACTCGTTGCCGGGGCAACTCCCAAGCTAAGATTGAACAACATAGAACCACTGTAGACTACTGCACGGTCTTGGGAATTGTATTTAAGGGTTTTTACCGGAGTAATAGTTGATTCTTTTTTCTCTTCCTCTTCGTCTTCCTCTTCCTGCTGATATTCAGTCACCCCTTGATTAATCAGTAGCTGCAACAAATCAACCAGGCGGGGGGCATCTGTCCAGGTTTCTTCATAACCCATTGCCTTGATGGTAAGGGTACAAGTTTCTTCCGTGCTTCCATCTGTAATAGAAATTTCCCCATCGTTCATCTCAGCTTCACCGTTGTAAGCTAACCAAGTCAGAGTATTCTCACTGTCGCTTTCAGAAGTGAATTTGGCTTTGGCGGTAGTGATATCGAAGTAAGCCACTGAGAATTGTTGATTATCCTCTCGCTGGAAATAAAGTCCCAGTTTGTCTGGTCCACATTCCCGGATGTCTGGGCGAATGGTGGTGCGAGCAAAATCTAGTCCTGCGCCTTTGACGGTTAATCCGTAAGGGTCTATTGCCAGGAGGGGCAGGGACTTGAATGTGGCTGCTTGATTTCTGGAAATAGCTGCTTTTAACTCAGCGAGTTGTTGGAGTTTTTCTGCCAGCTCTTGCTTTTTCTGAGGCAGTTCTTGTTCTTTGTTGAGGACTTGTTCCAGTTGGGCGGCAATTTTGTTTTTGACTTGGGAGAGGATACCGGAACTGAGAGGTTTAGTCACAGAAGTTAACTCTTGCCAGTGCTTTACCAGTTTTTTGTATTCGGGTTGCTCTGGGCGATAGTTTTGCTTTAGTCCCTGGGCAATGGTAGCTAATGCGGTTTGTTTGCTTTCTAGTTCCTTTTTGGAGGGAAGTTTGTCTAGTTCTTGGAGTTGTTGACGTATTTTGAGGAGCTGTTTTTTGGTTTCTTGGAGGTCTTGTTTGTTCTTGGAGATGGAGTCAGCTCTTTGTTTGAGTTGCTTGGGGTCTACATCTTCGAGTATTTGACTAGGCTGAGACTCCATCATTAATGGCAAGCTTAACAAATCCTGGGCGATGGTGGCTAATGCGGTTTGTTTTGCTTCTAGTTCCTTTTTGGAGAGGAGTTTGTCTAGCTCTTCGAGTTGTTGACGTATTTGGAGGATCTGTTTTTTGGTTTCTTGGAGGTCTTGTTTGTTGTTGGAGATGGAGTCAGCTCTTTGTTTGAGTTGCTTGGGGTCTACACCTTCGAGTGTTTGAGTCGGCCCAGGCCCTAATAATGGTAAGGTTAACATATCTGGGATTTGGGCAAGTTTTCCATCGCGGCCTACTCCTATATCAAAAATAGCTATTTTACCCAGATTGACTTCTATTTCTCCAGTAGGAATAGCCAACATCACACGACCATCATTCTTGATACCATCGCCGTCAGTATCATTGGTTTCTTGTTCATAGTAGAACAAACTGGAAAAGCTGGAAATGATAGGACGACCAATCTTAATGCTAGTACGACTTACTCCAGGATTATCACCCACAGGAGCATCAGACGCAACCCACTGGGGTTTCTTCTTCCCTGCGAGTGTTCCATGACAAGCCCGATTAGTTTTATCATAGACTATATCTCCTGACCCTTCATCAAAGCGCCAATAATTCATCAATAGAGTTTCATTACCTACCAAGCGGTAGTTCATTTCCTGTTGAATCTGCCCTTGGGTGCGTGCAGAATTCCAAATCCGGATTTCGTCTATGGTTCCTTGGAAATTTTGGTCACCGTAGGTTCCAATAATAAAATTTCCTGTGGATTGAGCGTGATTTTCCGCAGTTCCTTCTGCTACTTGGACTCCATCCCGGTAAATTTCCATTTTCTTGTTTTCTTTCTTATAGACAAAAGCATAATAGACTTGTCGCTTAATAAGGTAAACTAGAGATTAGTGTTTTAAAGATCAGAAGAAAAAATGCTGGACATCAATCGAGTGCTAAAAGAAGACCGACTCTTAAGGGCATTAACGGGACTAAACCGTAAGGCATTTGATGAATTGTTGCAAGCTTTTTCTGTCCAGCTAAACTTGGAAGCGATCGCTAGCACCCAAA
>NZ_JAAHGM010000025.1:0-95315 GCF_010692625.1 Okeania sp. SIO2C2 | reverse complement strand
CATCTGGGATGGCATCGCAATTTGGCTCGAAGTTGGTTAATCTGTTCCATGAGGGTTTGTTGAAGTTGTGGTAATTTCCATCAAATCCTCTCTCTCACCCTTTTGACAACTTTTGTCCTGTACTGAGGATGTAACTACCTTTACGTGAATTTAGTAGAAAATATAGCAATATGGTTTTAGTTGTGAGATATTGGAGACTTTTATTTTAGGTATGGAGGTATGGAGAGAATAGGTATGGAGGGAAGAAACGAATACATAAGAATAAGATATAGCGCTGTGCGCAGGCAACAGCTCATCTGGCAACAGGCAACAGGGGGAATAAAAAACCGATAATATAAGGCTTTTAGCTATTGGACAGTTCTTGTAATTTGTAAATATCCCAGCGCACATTGCTATAACTGCTATATTCTATGCTTTAAAGGAACACCTCAATTCTCACATCTGATTCCTGATTGCTATATTTTAAGTTCAACTAATGGGGGGTTCGGAGAGCTATAAGTCCCGCATTATCTTTTCTTTTATCGGTTTGATACCCCGCCATCTATACGGTGCTTAAAATTGCTTGGGGTTTGTAGACGCTGAGTGGCGTGTCAAAGACTATCCCCATAAAATTTTCCCTTCTGCCTTCTGCCTTCTTCAATCCACTTGACCAATTATATTTTGAAGAACTTGCTGTAACTGCTCCACCTGTGTCCCTATACCCTGTACTTGATTTACTCCTCCTACTACTTCTTCTAGTTGCTGTCTGACTTGTTCAAGATAATCTTGCATAGGTAACATAACTTCTTGATAAATAGCTTCATTTCCTCCTTGTGAATTTGCCTTCTGCTTTTCCTGTAAACTTAACTCTAGTTGTTCAATTTCATTTTTTTTCGCTTCTTGTTGCCGAGTTTGACTATTGATAATTTCTTCTTTTCGGGCAACATCTGTTTGTATTTTTTGAATTTCAGCTTCTAAACTTTGTAAATTCTCTGTCAGCTGCTGCCTTTGAGCATCAACCTTTGATAGTGTAGGCTTTAAGTCTATTTTGTTTTGCTGTTGTTGGCCAGAAGAACTACCTAATCTGTGCCAGAGAACCTCTTGATGTTGACTTAATATTTCTTGCCTTTCCTTAAGATTTCTTTGGGAACCGACTAAAGATTCATTTAACATTTTGTAACAGTCTTGTTCATCTGAAAGCTCTGACTCTAAGCTAATTCTGTCATATTCAGTAGCTTGATCGATTCTTCTTTGCAAAGCATCCATTTCTTGCTGCTGTAATGCTAATTCTTCTTCCTGGTCTTTAACAAAACTCATATCTCTTTGCAAGTCTTGTTGTAAACTTTGAACCAGTTGCTCTAACTCATTAAGAGAAATTTTTTCCAGAGCTTCAACATCTACTTTCTCAGAAATACCATCATTTTCCAATGCTGTTGATAGATGACTCAGTTGCTCATAAAGTTGTGTCTGTATCTCTATTTGACTATTCAATACTTGACGATACTCTTGCTTACTTGCCAATAAAGTTTGTTGCGACCTCCATTCCGAAATCAATTCGGCTAAAGACTCCCGGTCTTGTCGCCATTCTACCCATTGGTTTTGGACATGACTAACCAAACTTTCTATATCTTCCTGTTTTTCTTCACTAGAATTAGTATTTGGCAGTTCTTTCCACCTTTGTCCATGTTGCTCTAGACTTTCCTGTTGAGAACTAACTATTTCTAAAGACTGACTTAACTTTTCTCCCAAAAGATTTGTCGGAGCGATCGCCTCATTCAACCAAGTCAGTACATCTCGAATATACTGAGATTGATCTTCATCTAAAACTGCCCCTTGAGACAATTGTCCCTGATTTTGGTTAAACTCTTCTTGTTGTTTGTGTAATTCTAAGCGAGCGGCTTCTAATTCTTCTCGATTTTTTTCTATCTGTTCCTGAAGTTGCTGAGATGCTTCTTGAGCTTGACTAATTTCCTGACGTTGTTGCTCCAACCTATCAATTTCCGCTTGAAGAACTACAAGCTGTTCTTCCTTAGCCTGCAATTCCATTTCTCTACGATTCAATTCTTGGGCTTGAAAAGTTAGAGAAGCTTTCCATTGCTCAATTTCCTCCCATTGTGTCTTAGATTTTTCTTGAGAGCGAGAGAAATTTTGCAGAATTTTCACCAACTGACGGGCAGCATCTTGAATTTGCTGCACCTGCTTACTATTGTTCAAATCTACTAACACCAACGAACCAGGAGAAAATTCCTTAGCTTCATCAGCTGGAATAACTTCTTCCCCAGGTACAGCCACCCAATTATGTTCACCACGCTGAGAGGCTAGTAGTTTCAAATCAGTTTTACCCCCACCTAGACCAAAACCACTTGGTCTTTTTTGTACTTCTGCTAAATACAGCACACTGTTATCCTCTTGAGGTTTCTATGCTAAAAGCTTGATTTTTGTAGTTTTTTATGTTAACAGTAAAGCAAATACTATATGCTATACTGACTTAAATTTAAGAAATATTAATTTTTTTTAACTTAAGTGATTTATAAGTTTTACAACCATATAGGTTTATCGTAGTATTCTATCGTTCCTTAACTTTAATTAAGATACTATTGTTTTAGGTTATAGGCAACCCAATAGTATAGTCAAGATACTTTTAACTGAAATTTTTTTTCAGAATCTAGTTTATTTTTTTAATTCTTACTATATTATAGTATTATATTACTTATTCATTGTATTTGTTAAATTTAGTAATTAAGTATATCTATTATTTTTGTATAACTACAAAAATATTAATTTAAGTAATAAAAATTATATGAACTATATTTTAATAAAATGTTGCTTTGTTAGGTTCTATCTAAAAGTTAGGAATCTAAAGTAGAATTTTAAAGCAAGGCGTATGTATAACTATAGCTTCTTAGGCTTTGAAATAATCGATAGGTAGGTAGTATTAAGCTGGAAATATATTACTTTAAAAATTAATAATCGTAAAAAATTATGTTCCAAAATCACAAATATGTAATTTTTTTTAAAATCAAAACAACTGTAAAAGTAACATAAAGCATAGCAATACCATATAACTTTAGCTCGATATACTTTATAAGATATGATCGAACTTTGGCACTACTGCACAAATGCCTTATGATATTTAGACATCCGTGCTTGAGACATAAGTAGTCAGGTAAGAGTATAGTTTATATAGTTTTCCCTAAGATAACATTAACTATCTCAAAGCTTATTCTCATTGATTATAATACTTGCTTGTTTTTGAAAAAATGAGAGGGTATATTAATCTTCCCTAGATATATATAAATTGTTCATCAAAAGTTATATTTTACAAGCTGCATGCAGGGAAATTTGAGTGAAATTGATATCCGCAGCATCCTGCAACTTATAGAGTTAGGTCAGCGAACTGGTGAACTGTTTGTGGAATCTTACAGCTCATCAGTTAACAATAATGTTGCCGAACCCCAACACCACTTCCCCACAGAACCATCTTGGTTTGTCTTCTTTCTCAATGGTCAAATCATCTATGCCACCCAAAGTGCGGGTAGCTTATCTCGTTTAAGAGACTATTTACGTCGCTACAAAGCAGATCAAGAGATTGACAATATTAAAGTTCCTTCTTTTGCCTCTGTTCATGCACCTGAATATGGATATTTATGGGCTTTTCTGGAAAAAGGAATTCTTACACCAGCTCAGGGACGTGGAATTATCCATAATATGGTTCGTGAAACTCTCTTTAATTTACTAAGTCTTCGTCGAGGATCATTTATCTTCGATCTTAGTCCAGCTCTCACACCTCAGTTAACAACCTTTGAAATTAGCTCGTTGTTGGCCACAATAATGAAGCAGATACAAGAGTGGAATCAGTTTTCTCCATATATTCACTCTACTGAACAGTGTCCAGTCATTGCAGATCCAGCTCAGTTACAGAAAGCATTACAACCCCATATATATAATAGATTAAAAAATTGGTCAGATGGCCAGACATCTATGCAGCAAATTGCTAGATATCTAAACAGAGATGTATTAACAGTAGCCAAGGCTATTTATCCATTTGTGCAAAAAGGGATAGTGCAACTAATTGATCAATCTTCAGAAACAAGCACGATCAAAAAACCAAAGCCATTACAACGAGAAACAAAAATTCAGAAAGTAGTGTGTATTGATGATGATGTAATTATTCGGGAAAAGGTTGAATTAATTCTCAATCAGAATGGTTATAAAGCAACCAGCTTAAGCGATCCTCTCAAAGCATTAGGTGAAGTATTTCTGATGAAGCCAGACTTAATTCTATGCGATATTGCTATGCCTGAACTAGATGGCTATGAAATTTGTGCAATGCTACGTAACTCCACAGCATTTCGTCAAACACCTATTATTATGCTCACTGGTATAGAAGGGTTTATCGACCGGGTTAAGGCCAGAATAGTTGGAGCTACGCACTACTTGACCAAGCCTTTTGGAGAAAGTGAATTACTAATGTTGGTAGAACAGTACATTGGACCAGGAATAGCCATAAACTATCAAGTTGACAAAACTTTCTCAAAACTTCAAAATACTTAATCCATAATCAGAAAATCAAAGTAATAATCTGTTCGACATTAGAGTTAGGAAAATATTTATGACAAAATTTACATTTAATTTGACTTTTGACTGAAATACAAAAACAAGAAAATTTGAAACATATTCATAGATATACACATATTCTATAGAAGATTGTCAAGAGGAAATATAATATCATTTGAAATACCATTGGCTACCATCTGAATTTTAGTCAGCTGGCCAAAAAACTTGATATTGGAACTTAATACAGACAAAGTTTCTGGGTAAACTATATTACATTAAGCTAAAGAGAATAGTGATTAATTGTCCACTATTAAGTTGTCAAATTAAAGTAATAAATAGATAGTATGCAATAAGATATATATTGAATTTATACATAACTATCATGGCTAAATATACACCTATCTAGGTGATTATTATAGCCAAAAACTCACTTATTAAGTAGATAAAACCAGTTAATAAATACCAATGCTGTTATCATAAATCAGATTTACCAGAAAGTTAAATATTGAACAAAATAGATATTTATTGCTAGTTATAAATCTAAATTAATTGAGCTAGGGCAAAAAGCCAATCTAGAAAATGTTAATAAATGTATATGTTTTAATTATCAATAAATCCAAACTAAAGCTATCAGGTAGAAAAAAATGAGTAAAGTTCTAGTTGTAGAAGATAGCGTTACCCAAAGAGAAATGATTTCCCAACTTCTCAAAAATAGTGGATTAGCAGTTACTGTAGCTAATGATGGAGTAGAAGCTTTGGGACGACTTAAGAATACTAAACCAGATATAGTGGTACTAGATATTGTGATGCCAAGAATGAACGGCTATGAAGTTTGTCGGAGGATTAAATCCGATCCTAAAACTAAGAATATTCCAGTAGTTATGTGTTCTTCTAAGGGAGAAGAATTTGACCGTTACTGGGGCTTAAAGCAAGGTGCAGATGCTTACATTGCTAAACCATTTCAGCCCACAGAACTGGTAGGAACAGTTAAACAATTGTTAAGAAGATAGGAAATTGTTCAAAACTATGGTTGGCAATCAAGACTTTTTACCAGGCCAAGGTACGGGGATTCAAGAACTAGAAAATCCTGAAGGTGAACTTCATCTGCGATTTTATCTACCTTCAGGCAATGAGTTCGCTTTACCAGCAATGGATATTCGAGAGGTTATCTCTCAATCTCCAGAAGGTATTACAGTAATTCCAAATGTTTCTCCTTTACTTTTAGGTACGATAAATTTAAGGGGACGAGTAATTTGGGTAGCCGATCTAGGTCAATTCCTCGGAGATCAAATCCCAATCAATACAGATAAATCTGAGATTCCTGTAATTGCAGTAGAAGACCAAGACACTATATTAGGATTAGCAGTTGAACGAATCGTGGAAATGGAGTGGCTTGACGAAAAGAAGCTAAAAATGTCCACAAATATTGCAGATGGCATGGCTCCCTTCTTAAAAGGAGAGTGGATTTTTGATGAAAAGGGAGAACAGGTTTTAAGATTACTGGATCAAGAAGCAATTATTCGTTCGGCTCGATGGGCAGCCTAAATAAAAGTCAAAATTGGTAAGTCAACATAATTGTTTGATTGAGTTGTTTATATATTAAAATTTCTGACTGAGGCTGATTCCCAATTCCGTCAACAATAAAATTAAAAAACTAAAAAATAATAAAATTATATTGAGAGAGGGACAGCATGACATCATCCAGCAGAGACTTTTTACAAGATTATCAAAAAGTAGAAGATGCCTACAGTCAGGGTAATTATGAAGAAGCAGCAGCTTTAGTTTATAACTTAATTCAGGATTATCCAGAAGACCCTAGTGCTCGTCTTCTTTGTGGTCATATATATTGTTATGGACTCCATCAATATGATGTGGCAACAGAGCAATATCATTCGGTATTAGACCTAACTGACAACCCAGATTTTATTAGCTATGCTCAACAAGGTATAAGTGATAGTAAAGGATTTATTACAAATAATCCCACAGCTAGTGAATCAGAAGAATTTATAGAAGATATTAACTTGGATAAAAATCTGGATGAAGTGGCTATGGAAGAAGAGATTTATAACTCTCAAAAATCTATAGCAGACAAAGAATTATTTCTGGATGAAAACAGCCTAGAATTAGATGCAAAAGACTTGGAAAATATTACGGAAAAAGAACTATTTCTGGATAAAAATAACGATGAATTAATAACAGAAAATTTTGACTTTGATCAAATTGATAAATTATATTTAGAAGATATAGATGATTTAGAACTGACAGATGAAGAAAATCACCCTTTTAGTACAAATGGTAATCTTAGTAATCAAAAAGATGAATATTTAGAAGAGTTATCTGATTTCACAAAATATGAAGAACCTTTTGGTGAAAATGACCAAGAATTAGAATATCAGTTACCTATAGAAAATAATAAAGAAACCAAAAATTTGCTAAATGATGCTGTTTTAAATAGTAGTGATAGCCGAGAAAATATATCTGAAAAAATCTCAGAGTTTGCTGTGAATGAAGACTTAGATGAAATTTGGAAAAAGCAGCAAGAAGAAATAGCAGAAGATGACAGAACAAAGTATGAAGATATAAAAAATTATTCTGATTTAGAAATAGACCATCGAATAGAAGACTTAGACTTAGATGAACTTAATGATGATTTTGAGAACGTAATAGATGAAATTTTAGAGAATTCAGAAGGGATGATTACTGGAGAAACAAATAACATAAAAAGCAGTAATTATCATTTACGAATAACTCCAGAAACGGAAGATAAAAACCATAACCGTAATTTTTCAAGTTTAGATCAAGCTACTTTGTTGACGGGAAATAATAATAGTTTCGGATGGGAAGAAACTGAAGATATTAGTGGAATAAGTGAGATAAGTGAAATAAGTGATGGAATAGATGAATTAGAAGACGGATTATATAATCAATGGAATCATATAGAAGATTTATGTACAGGAGTAACAGAAAAACTGGATAGTTTTGAGATCAATGAATTTGATGAAGCAGGATTCAGCGAAGCTTTTGATATAGATGAAGAAGGAAATACTAAAGGTAGAAAAGCAAATGGTTTTCTAGAAGATGATGAATTTGGTGATTTTGAAGAGTATGGGTCTCTAACTGATGAGATGGAAATGCCGACCGATATGACAGCTCCCGATATGAGTACTGCAGCATCTAATATAGAAGCAATGGACACAGGAATGGTGGTAGGTGCTACAACAGGAGCCTTGTTTGACAACAGAACTGATCGTAGCGCAATTGATAATGAAGAAACTATCCCAATAGATAATCAACTCCCAACCTTCAGTAAAATTAAAGGAGAGGCAGTAGATACAACTGTAATGGTTGAACAAGGTGGGTTGGCATTCTGGGAAAATGCTTCACTATCTACAAAACAACTATACACAGCCATAGGAACAGGATTAGTATCCTTAATTGTAGTAGCTTTTGTCAGTAATGTTGTTTCCTACAGAGCGTATCAAGAACAAAAAACAGAAGTAATTTCTTATTTGCGTGGCACTGGTTGGATTATGACAGGTATCGCAGGAATCAGTAGCTTTTTAAGTGCTTATGGTCTTGGTAGTCTCACAACAAAGCAAATAGAAAGAGCTAACAAAGATTTACATACTCAATTCGATATTATTGCTGACGGCAACTTAAAAGCTAGAGCAACAGTTTATTCAGAAGATGAATTTGGCAAACTTGCTGCCAAGTTTAACCACATGGCTAAGGTTATTCAGGCAACTTACACCGATGCTCAAAGGAAGGCAGAAGAAAATGAACAAGCCAAAGAAGACTTACAAAGGCAGGTGATTCGTTTACTAGATGATGTAGAAGGAGCAGCTCGTGGAGATTTAACTGTTAGTGCAGAAGTTACAGCTGATGTGTTGGGAGCAGTAGCAGATTCGTTTAATTTAACAATTCAAAATTTGCGGGAAATTGTACATCAGGTAAAAGAAGCTGCTCAAAAAGTGAGTAGGGGTTCTATGGATAGTGCGACTTTTGCTCAAGGTTTATCTACAGATGCTTTGCGACAAGCAGAAGAGTTGGCAGCGACTCTACAGTCTGTGCAAGTAATGACCGATGCTATTCAAAGGGTGGCTGAAAACGCTCGCGAAACTGAAGATGTAGCAAGGTCTGCAGCAGCTTTAGCATTGAAAGGAGGGGAGACAGTAGACCGTACCGTAGCTGGTATTTTGCAAATCAGAGAAGGTGTGGCAGATGCAACTCGAAGAGTGAAGCGTTTATCAGAGTTTACCCAGGAAATCTCTAAGATTGTAGGTTCAATTTCTAGTATTGCCTCTCGCACAAACCTGTTGGCATTGAATGCCAGTATTGAAGCAGCTAGGGCAGGAGAAGCAGGCAAAGGATTTGCAGTAGTAGCAGATGAAGTCAGACAGTTAGCAGATAAATCAGCTAAAGAATCTAAGAATATAGAACACACAGTGATGCAAATTCAAACTGAAACAGGAGGGGTGATGACTGGAATGGAAGAAGCAACTCAGCATGTTATTAAAGGAACGGAGTTGGCAGAGGAAGCAAAGCAGTCTCTGGAAGATATTGTTCAAGTTACAACAAGAATTGATGTGTTGGTACGTTCTATTGCTGCAGATACAGTAGAACAAAATGAAGTGGCTCAATCAGTATCAAAGGTGATGCAGGCAGTAGAATTGACAGCTCAAGAAACTTCTCAAGAATCTCAACGAGTTTATAGTTCGCTACAAAATTTAGTGGGTATTGCTCGAGATTTATTGACTTCAGTAGAACGTTTCCGAGTAGATCCAGCAGATCAATAAAGTCAAAATATTAATGAACGTATGTGAACAAATAAATTATCAGCATATTTTTCAATCGATGCAAAACAAAAGTTAGTAGTTGAAAAAATATCCCGTTGAATCCAGAACTATAAAAAATATGCAAACAGAACAAACACAAAAAATTATGGGCTATTTTATTGAGGAGGCCAAAGACCACTTCAATACTATAGAACATGGAATATTAAACTTACCAAATACTATAGCAGATCGAGAACTATTAAACGAATTATTTAGAGCTGCTCATTCTGTTAAAGGTGGGGCTGCTATGTTAGAAATTAATAGTGTACGAAATATTGCTAATAGATTAGAAGATAGCTTTAAAATCCTGAGAGAAACTTCCATTGAAGTAGATAATAAATTAGAATCTTTATTTTTAAGTGTTTTAGATACTTTACAAGACTTATTAGAACAACTTTCCAACTCTGGTTTAACAGAAAAGGAAGAAAAAACTAAACTAGAAAAATTAGAGCCGGTATTTCAAGAGTTAGAAGAACATCTAGATGATTTAGCAGGAGAAACTCACGGAATAACTATAGGAAAAATACCAGAATTAAATGTTGACAAACAAAGTTTTTTTATGGCAGAAGTATCAGAAAAAATGCGAGAAATGTTGCTTTTATTCAAGCAAAATGATGATGCCAGTACAAGGAATAAATTGAAAAATATATGTGATTTTTTAGCAGGTCAGGGCAGACAAGAACATGTGTCATCAAATTGGTTAAAATTAATAGAGGCGATTAAAAAAGCTATCGCTAACACGGAAAATACATACTATACTCTTGCTCATAACATAATTAAAAATTTGAAACAAGCTGAAGAATTAATTAGAGATAATCGAGAGCAAGAAATAGTGATAGATGAAAATTTAAAAGCTTTAACTAAAAACGCAGAATATATCAACAAAAATATAGGTGAAATAGATATGTTAAATGAAACAAAAAATCAACAGAACCAAACTAATATTAATGAGAGAATAAACAACAAAAATGATATATTAACTCAAAAAAAAGAGTCTATAAATGACTGGTTTAATAGCTTAGAAGCTAGGGATATAGATAATAATAACTATGACTTAATAGGAGATAAACAAGGAGTAAGGCAAGGACCAGAAGTTGGAGTAACAGAACTAAATAGTTTAGCAGATTTATTTGAAGGAGAAACACCAGAACTAGACTCTAGTTGGGAAGAAGAAGAAATACTAGATCAAGGTAATGTGGAAGGAGGAGAGTTAAAAATATCTGAAATTGAGAGGGATGATTCTAGTGATTTGTCTGACTTATTATTTGATGTTAATGAAGTTGTACAATCATCCAAAATTAAAAATCATAATGAATCTAATTTTTTAACTCCAGTAGAGGAAGATTTGTCAGATTTGTTTAATAACACTAAAGAAAATACACTACAAAAAAAAAGTAATGTTAACAAGCAAAATACTAACTTACAACTAGATAATAGTGAAGCAAAACATACAGAATATTTGGATGACCTATTCAATGCTATAAATCAGGGAGATTTAACAGAGTTAGAAGATATAAAAAACTATGAAAATGACAGGGATTTACAAGTGAATTTACCCAAAAATAATCTGCAAAAAAATATCAAATCAATTTCTAAAAAAATAAACCAAAAATATCAGGTAGATGAAGATTTTAGTGATTTATTGGGAATCCAAGATGAAGGGAAAAAAATTAAAAATGATGTAAAAGTAGAAAATAATCAAAGCCAAATTCAAACCAAAAATGATTTAAACTCAAAAGTAGCCGATTTAGAAGCACTGTTTGAAGATTTAGACACAGTAAATGAACAACAAGAAAATCAAATAGAATCAGATGATTTGACATCCAGTTTTTCCAAAGGATTTGATCGAGAAGATGTAGATTTGTCAGACTCACAAAAATCAATCAATGTGGAGCAGATAAACTGGGAAGATGATCACAATGATTTGAATAGTTTATTCGACGATCCAAACCTAGATTTTATTAACTTAGATTCTAATGAATCATTAGATAATTTAATTGAGAGCGATAATGAACCTCAAGAAAATTCAGAAATTTCAGTAAATATAGAAGATTTGTGGCCTACCGTAGAAAACCATGAAACTGTAGATGAAACGGTAGACTTAAATAAGTTGTTAGAAGATGTAGTGAGTGGAACAACTTCTCTAGAGTCAGAAAAAAATCAACAATTAACAGCTAAAAATCAAATAGAATCAGAAGAATATGAATTTATTGAATTAGAAGCAATACTAAATGGAGAAAAATTAGATAATAATAATATTTTTGTAAAACTAGAAAAACTATTAAATGGTACAGGAATTAATTCAAAACTCAAATCAAATACAGCAGTTGTAGAAAAGACCCCTGCCCATGAAGCTGCCAGTATCACAAAAAAACTACCAGAAGAAGATCCCTTTAGCGACTTAGATAAATTATTAGAAACTCCTAATATAGATACTTATAAATCTAGTGGGGTTTCTACTACTAATACTCCTCGCCGAAATAGACGCCCTCCAGAACAAACAGTCAAAGTACCTGCAAAGCAACTAGATAATCTCAGTAACTTAGTAGGTGAACTAGTAGTCAATCGTAATAGTTTAGAACAAGGTCAAGAACGAATGCGCCAGTTTCTAGATAACCTGCTCCATCAGGTAATGTTACTCAGTGATGCTGGACAACGAATGCACGACTTGTATGAAAAAACACTTTTAGAAAGAGCAATTTGGGACAGTCGTCAAGGACATCATTCTACTACGACAGTGCCCGAAAGTACGGTGGTAAAAGTAGCACAAAAAGGGTTTAAAGACTCTCTCGATCTTGACCGGGTGGAAAACTTCACCCCTTTCCATTTATTGGCTCAGGAAACTATAGAATATATAGTCCGAGTACGAGAGTCTTCTTCTGACATTGAATTTCTGGTTGATGACGCAGAACAAGTAACCCGTCAGCTACGACAAGTGACAACTCAATTACAAGAAGGGTTAACTAGGTCGAGAATGATACCCTTTTCTCAGACGGTACAACTATTACCTCGTGCGGTGCGAGACATTTCAATGGAATGTGGCAAAGAGGTGAGTTTACAGGTAGAAGGGAAAGAGACCTTAATTGATAAAATGATTCAGGATAAGCTTTCTGACCCAATGAAGCATCTAATTAATAATGCCATAACTCATGGAGTTGAAACACCTCAACAACGTCTAGCAGCAGGTAAGTCTCGTCAAGGTAAAATCACAATTCGTGCTTTTCACCAAGGTAATCAAACGGTGATTTCGGTGGCAGATAATGGAGCGGGAATTAATGCCGAAAAAGTCAAGAAGAAAGCGATAGAAAAAGGTCTAATTACTCAACAACAAGCTAAAGGGATGTCTAACATTGATGTTTATGATTTGCTCTTTCATCCGGGTTTTAGTACAAAAGATAAGGCTGATAATTTTTCAGGTCGTGGAGTTGGGTTAGATGTGGTGAAAACTAATTTAACCGAAATTCGAGGTACTATTTCTATTGACTCTACTATTGGTAAGGGTACAATATTTACAATTCGCTTACCTCTGACTTTGAGTATCTCAAAAGCATTATGTTGTATTAGCGATCGCTCTTGGATTGCTTTTCCGATGGATGGGGTAGAGGATATGATTAAAGTGTCTAAGGAGGAAGTTAAAGCAGAAGAAAATGGGCAATACTATATAGAATGGCGTGGATCAAAGTTGCCTTTCCGTCACTTACGAGAGCTGCTTGTTTATAATCGTCATCTCCGTCGCGGTAATGTATATGGTATGAATGCTGAGGAAGATATGATTTCAATTGTTGTTTTGCGCTCTGCTTCTGCTGGCATATTTTTGGCGGTGCAAGTCGATCAAGTTTTAGAACAACAGAAGGAAATTGTAATTAAACAATTAGAGGGTCCGATACCTAAACCTATCGGTATTGCTGGAGCAACAGTTTTAGGGGATGGTAATATTGTCGCGATCGCGGATGTCATTGAATTAATTAACTTAGCAACAGGAAGACTACGCCGAGATGAGGGTAATATGTGGTCATCTAGCGAAGAAGATGAGGCATCTTTACCTGTACAGCAAAAGAGTGAGTTAACAGTATTAATTGTTGATGACTCAATTACGGTGCGTGAATTGTTATCAATGACATTTAGTAAAGCTGGTTATCGAGTTGAACAAGCAAGGGATGGTAAGGATGCCTGGGAAAAAATGCGTGCAGGTTTACCGTGTGATTTGGTATTTTGTGATATTGAAATGCCTCGGATGGATGGTTTCGAGTTATTATCTCGGATGCAAAAAGATTCTCATTTGAATACTTTACCTGTGGCGATGTTGACATCTCGTGGAGCAAAAAAACACATGGAAATGGCATTTGAGTTGGGTGCAAAGGGTTACTTTACCAAACCATATATCGAAGATAAGCTATTAGAAGGGGCGGTTAGTATACTAGAAGGTAAAGCTGTTGGAGATATATTGAGCGGTGGTGGTTATTGATTTTAACATGGGAGGCAACAGGCAACAGGCAACAGGCAACAGGCAACAGGGGGATTCACCCCTAACCCCTCCCAGGAGGAGAATATCGAGAAAGATTTGACAATGGCGCATCGATTGGGACATTTTTTTATACCGAACCCGAGGGAATTTGATATTATATCAAATCTGTTTGCTTCGGAGTAATATAGTTCCGTAGATCATTATACAATTTGTAGGGGCGTTAACGTAGTTATGCGCTAGCTAATAGCCATGAGCCGCTACTTGACAAAAATTACGTTTGTCAGAGATAATTGGAGATTGTGTGTCTAAATCCTGCTCGGACCAGGTTCAGACATAATAAAAGCTGGTAAATAAATCAAGGCATTTGCCCATTTTAACTAACTACAATACCACTTTCAGGTATTAGCGTTAGAACCAGCTACCTGTACGGCAAACCTATCAACACAAATTTAATGAGTTACGCAATTATTGAAACAGGTGGAAAACAACTGAGGGTAGAAGCAGGTCGCTTTTACGATATTGACCTTCTACAAGCAGCGGAGGGGGATCAAGTTTCTCTGGATAATGTGCTTCTAGTTCAACATGAGGGAGATGTTCATATTGGTCAACCCCTTGTAAAAGGCGCTCTTGTGGAAGGCACTGTGATGAGGCACTTGCGGGGCAAAAAAATTATTGTCTACAAAATGCGGCCTAAAAAGAAAACTCGGAAAAAAAGGGGACATCGCCAAGAACTTACTCGTCTAATGATTGACTCCATAAGTATTAATGGCAAAATATTAGCAGCAGGAGAATCTCAAACTTCAGCTACAACAGTAACTTCAGAAGCAAGTGAAACTGTTACAGAAACAGCAACTGAAGCTACAGAAATTCAAGAGTCAGTAGAAACTGTTAGCGAGGAAGTTTCCGAGACTACGGCAGAAGTTGAAACTGTATCTGAAGAAAAATCAGAAAATCAGGCAGAATAAGTACAGATGCTATTATATGTAATAAAATTTGGAGGAAATCATGGCTCATAAGAAAGGTACTGGTAGTACTCGTAACGGTCGCGACTCTAATTCCCAGAGATTAGGTGTTAAACGTTTTGGCGGTCAAGTTGTTAAAGCGGGTAATATTCTTGTCAGGCAACGTGGTAGTAAATTCCATGCAGGCAATAATGTTGGTGTGGGTACTGACTATACTTTATTTGCTTTAATTGAGGGTGTGGTGACTTTTGAAAGAAAAGGTAAAAGTCGGAAAAAAGTGAGCGTTTATCCAGTAACTCAAGAAGCTAATGTCGCAATTGCTGAAGCTTAAATAGTTTGGATAAGTGTCAAGTCATACCCACGCATCGGCGACACTATTTTTAAAGTAGGATGTAAAGTCCTACTTTTTTTTCGTCTATCTAGCAAAATTCAATAAATCTTTGTGGGTACGTTCTATGGATCATCCTATTTGATACCAGTGGAAGGAAAGGTTAGGATATATTAAAAGCTTAAAACTCAGACAACGCAAGATTTTTTGGTTCTTCCTTTTTCCTTTTTCCTTCTATTGAGCCAAAAACAAGATATTTTTAGACCGATAATTCTAAGTGGGCATGATACAATTACAGTTGGATTAAAAAATTAGTAGTCGCGCATATTAATAGTTAAGTATAAATCATCGCATTATTCTAGGCATAAAATTTTTCCTTTTAAGGAGATCAAAAATTGCATATATTTACGAAATTATCAACTCCTATATATCCTCATCGCAAACTACCTAGTAAATTAATCGGAATAGGAGGTATATTTTTATGGGCGATCGCATTAACGAGTTGCACTACTCAACGCCACAGTCTAACCCTTTCTACTGGTGCTAATGGAGGTGCTTATGAAAACATAGGCAGGCAAATAGTAATTTCAGCTCGTGAAGTAGGGAAAATAACCGTCCATGATAATTATGATTCCTACGGTTCGCAACAAAACCTCAAACGTCTACTCAATGGAGAAACAGACCTTGCCCTAGTTCAACTAGATGTCGCCAGTGAAGCAATGAAAATGGGCAAAGTCCAAACAATAGCTGTTCTTGCCCATGAATATTTACATCTAATTACACAATCTGACTCACAAATCAATACTTTTACCGACCTTGACGGAAAGCGAGTCGTTTTTGGCGCTCCGGAAAGCGGTATTTACTTCACTGCTAGACGACTATTTAGTGCCACAAATCTAAACATTATTGAAGCGGATATTGATATCAGAGAAGGATTGGATAAACTGAAACAGAAAGAAATAGATGCTTTCGTCTATGTTGGTCCGGTGGGAAGCAGTAAAAAAATTCAAGCAGAGTTAGCAACACCTCCCTTGCTCAGGTTAGTTCCGATATCAACTGCCTTTATTAACTACTTAACTATTCAATTTCCAGAATCATATCAAAGTGCAACCATGCCGAAAGGTAGTTATATTCCTCTACCACCAATACCTAAGGAAGATTTACCTACCATTTCTACTGCTGCTGCTTTGGTAACTCGTCCTGATGTCAGTAAAGAAAAAATTGCTCTTTTAACTTGGTCAATTATCTCATCTTCTCGACAATACTCATTATTTTACCCAGAACTTGCTAACGGAAATGCTCGCTCTTTATTACAGAGTGGATTGGTCTATCTTCATCCAGGTTCTCAGCAAGCATTTGAGCAAGGCGACCCCAGACAAGTTTGGATGCGCTATTTAGAGGAAAACCAAGATTTACAGGCAGGTATAATTATTGTTATATCTACAGGTATCATCGGATTTTTATTACGAATGTGGCGTCATAAACAGTGTCTCAATATGATTAAAAATAGCCGTTTAGCTCTCAGTGAGATTAGTTTAAATTTAGAAGAAAATCCAATTCAAGCTCTTAAAGAAGTAGAAGAATTAAGGCACCAACATAGGTCAATGTTGATTGAAGGAGATTTACCTAAAGAAGCTTATGAAAAGTTAGAAGAAATGACAAAGGTGTTTGTAGAAGAATGCCGAATTTTGCAAGAAAAACAAAATCAGAAAGATATTCAAAATACCATAGCATTAATTGATGAATGGCAATCTATGTCGGAAGTATGCCCAGAAGAAGTTAAGGATAAGCTGGAAAATTTAGAAAATAAGTATCGAGAAATGTTATTATCACGTCAAATTGATATTCAGACTTTCATTCATCTGACTCAGCTGATTAGTCATTATGTCAAATTAAATAATAATAATAGTGGTAATGGTAATAATACTACTCATCATCATGTTCCTGTGTCCTTAAATTCTTGAAGAAGGAAGAAGGAAGAAGGAAGAAGTAGATGGGGATTCCAAACCAATTGTCAACACCGTATAGACGGTGGGGTATTATATTCAATCCGTTGGCTTCGGAGTAATATAATTTCTATTGCCAGTAAATAGTGTAATACCAATAAAAAAAAAGGATACTACAAAAAGGTAGATATTTATCGGATACGCTTCAAAATAGCTGTTTCAGTTAATTTGAGATAGTTATATCTATCTTTTTTACCTTTTTTTCAATATTTACCTCTTCGTTTCTTACTTGTATCATTTGTAACAACCATTTATCAAATTGGTATTAGATTCCGCATATCAATATTGCTTTCTTCTTCCCTCTTCCCTCTTCCCTCTTCCTTCTTCCCTCTTCCTTCTTCCTTCTTCCTTCTTCCTTATTCAACGATCTTTGAGCTTTTCTACATAGCCCCACAAACTATAATCACGAGCCAACCAACCATGAAAAAAAGCCATCTGACTCGAATCTTCCTGCACTCTTTTATAACGATAAATAATTCTTTCATTAATCATTTGAAGAGCTGTATTTCGATTATTACCTTCTGCTAATGCTGACTTAGTAACAGCATCAAATATACCTGTTTGTGGTAATCCTAAAGCTTGTTGGAGAAAAGTTACTGAGTTATTAATACCAAAATTAACTGCCGTATCAAACATAACTACAGCTAGAGCAGGATGCATTGTAGCTGACTTACTATTATCCCAATAACTTTGATAAATTTCCATCAGTTCGGTATCAGACATTTGTGTAACATCTAAGGTTGGTAAACCACGTCTTCGTCTATAGGAATTATATTCAGTTTGCAAAATTCCTTTATAAGTTCGACCACCTTTATCTGCTGGATGATTACTAAATCCACCTTCAAAATATAGAGTAAAAGCTAGAGCTGTTTCAAATAATTTTTCTTCGTATTTTTGTTCTATTTGTGCTTGAACAGGAATTTTATGATCGATAAAAATCGGGATTCCTACTGTCAAAATTAATGAAATAATTCCCAAAATTATTTGAGGTTTAAATTTAATTTTTGGTTGCAGTTGATGCAATTTTTTTCCTATCATTGAAATCTTCCTGATTGAATATTAAATACCAAAAATAATACCACATTTATTATCAGCTTTGGGGATTAAGGTTGAGGGAAATAGTAAAAGAGCAAGTTGATATGAAATACAAGTAATTCTGCTATTTAAGACTTTCCAGCTCTCTCTATCTCTCGAACGATGATCTATTTCATATTAGTTATAGCACGACGCATTAAGATTAGGAAAGCTAAAAAAATTCAAAACATTACAGTTAAAAGTTTTGACTATCGCTGAATGCTGAATGCTATATCAAAATTAATGAAATAATTCTCAGAATTATTTGAGATTGAAATTTAATTTTTGGCTGAAGTTGATGCAATTTTTTTTTATATCATTGAAAGAGTCTTTACAGTTAAAATTTTTGGCTCTAGCTGAATGCTGAATGCTATACCAAAATTAATGAAATAATTTCCAGAATTATTTGAGATTGAAATTTAATTTTTGGTTGAAGTTGATGTAATTTTTTTCCTATCATTGAAATCTTCCTGATTGAATATTAAATACCAAAAATAATACTACATTTATTATCAGCTTTAGGGCTGGAAATTGAGGGAAATATTAAAACAGCAAGTTGATATGAAATACAAGTAATTATGCTATTTATGACTTTCCCTATTTCCCCATCTCTCTATCTATTGATAAATTATCTGTAGCAAATATTAACCTATTTCATATTAGTTATAGCACTACGCATTCAGATTAAGAAAGCTAAGAAACTTCAAAACATTACAGTTAAAAGTTTTGATTCTAGATGATAACTGATCGCTATATCAAATATTTTTACCCAAAACTAAACATAGGATAACTCAAATATTGCACCTTAGAGGAAAGACCTATATTCTCTCGTCCTACTCAGGTACAAAATATGATAAATTTTAACTTTTAATTAGATAGCATAGACTTTTTTTTCCAATGAATATTTCTTCGAGTCTTCCCCATTCACAAACTCCAAATTCTGAGGCATTAACAGCACAAGCAGAACTTTATT
Source organism: Okeania sp. SIO2C2 (assembly GCF_010692625.1). Taxonomy (NCBI): domain Bacteria; kingdom Bacillati; phylum Cyanobacteriota; class Cyanophyceae; order Oscillatoriales; family Microcoleaceae; genus Okeania; species Okeania sp. SIO2C2. The sequence goes on along the minus strand of NZ_JAAHGM010000025.1, from coordinate 76,136 downwards.
ATGCCCAGGGACATTTATCAGAGGCGATCGCTTGTTGTCATCAATCTTTAAATCTACAACCGCATTGGGCCTCTACTTATGTCACTCTAGCAAATATTATCCAGGCCCAAGGTAAAATTTCCGAAGCAATTAATTTATATTATCGGGCCATAGAACTTAATCCTGAGTTATCCCAGGCTCATGTTAACTTGGGCAGTATGTTTTTTCGTCAGGGAAAGTTGGATGAGGCGATCGCTTGTTACAGGAAGGGGATTCAACTACGACCAGATATGGCCGTCGCTTACTGGAATTTGGCCAAAGTTTGGGAGCAAGTGGGTAGGTTAGATGAAGCGATCGCCTCACAAGAAAAGGCTTTGGAATTAAATCCTAATTTGGGTGGGGTTGAGATTAATTTAAGTCAGGGATATAAGTTAGCTGAAGAGGGAAAGTTAGATGAAGCTATTGATAGTTGGCAAAGGGCAATTACACTTAACCCAAATTTGGCGGAAGCTTATAGTCAAATTGGTATAATTTTGAGAAGTCAAGGTAAGTTTTCTGAGGCGATTAAGTATCTGAAAAAAGCGATTGAAGTTCAACCTAAGTATGCTACAGCACATCAACATTTATGTGGCATTCTTCGGGATGGTAATAATTATGTAGTTGCCAGGGAAGCAGTCACTAACTATTATCAGGAATGTGGGGAAATAGATCCGATTATGACTGGGATATATTTGATTAGTATTTATCAAGTATCTGGCTTAAATGAAATTGCTAAAGATAGATTTTTTGACCTTGAAGCTAAATTGAAAGAAGATATGACTATTGTTAAAAAGGTAGTCGATATAAAAGCTTTATATGGAAATTTTATTTTTAGTGTTCCTTATTTAAGAGATGATATTCAAGCCAACTCTGACCTCTACAAATCGGTATCGAAAGTTTATAGACAATTTGTCCTCAAACCTCAAAATAATCATTTTTATACTCCTGTTAATTTTGACAATAATCATCTATTAAAAATTGGCTTTATCTCTAGTCATTTTAATCGACATTCTGTCGGTTGGTGTAGCCTTGATATTATTCGAGAGTTAGGAAAATTAAATACAGAAATATATTTATATCCAACAGAACGTCTCAAAACAGATGACCAAACTAAAAAATTTAGCCAAGCTGTTACTAAACTATATGTACCGAAAAAATATCCCCACGGAAGCGTCGATCTCCGAGAAATTATTACAGAAATTCAGCAAGATAAAATAGATATATTGATAGATTTAGATTCTTTGAGTTTACCAATTAATACACAAATTTTAAGTAATAAACCTGCACCAATTTGTATATCTTGGTTAGGATTTGATGCTCCTTATATATCTGAGAAGAATTATTTTCTATGCGATTTATATACCCACCCCCAAGACCGAGATAAATACTATATAGAAAAATTAGTAAGGATGCCAAATTCATTTGTAGCAACTTCTGGTTTTCAAAGAATAGAAACAAATAGAGCTAATTTAAGAAAGTCTCAGAGGATAGGTTTAGACCAAATTGTTTATCTTTGTTTAGCACCAGGAAGAAAATTTAACCGAGATTTAGTCAAAGCACAAATTGCTATCTTGAAGCAAGTTCCTAATAGTATTTTAATTCATAAAGCATTAGGAGATATAGAAGTATTTCAATCTGCTTATCATCAAGGTTGTAAAGCTGAAGGTGTAAGTATTCATCGCATTAAATTTATAGAAATATTTCCTACAGAAGAGGAACATAGAAGCATCTATTCTTTAGCAGATATTATGCTTGATTCTTATCCTTATAATGGTGGTACTCATACCTTAGAAGCTTTATGGTTTAATTTACCAGTTGTTACTCTTGCCGGAGAGCAATTTTTATCTAGAATGGGTTATTCTTTTTTACAAAATTTAGATATTAAATTCGGCGTAGCATGGTCATGGAATGAATATATTGATTGGGGTGTAAAACTAGGTCAAAATCCTCATTTACGTCAGGAATTAGTCGATAAATTAGTTAAATCTAAAGAGCAAGAAAATTTAGCGCCATTATGGAACCCGAAAAAATTTGCTCAAGATATGTATAATACTATCGGAAAATTATAATACTTATTCCATTTTTGGATATAAAAAAAGTCAATGAAAATAGTTGAAGAAGGAAGAAGGAAGAAGGAAGAAGGAAGAAGGAAGAAGGAAGAAGGAAGAAGTGGATGGGGACTCAAACCCCAACCAATTGTCAACATCGTGTAGACGGTGGGGTATTAAACCCAAATGAAAAAGATAAAAAATTATTTTATTCTAGTTAATTAAAATCCCCAGCAACATAAAAATTTGGTAGCTAGCAATTGGTAGCGAGTTTGATGCCTCTAACGTATGATTCTCTTATGTCTATTGCCTTCTTCACTAATTAATTTTACTCTATAAAATAATGGGTTTGTTATACCAATTCACTTAAAAAGTGTCACAAATAGTTGGTAACTGATGAAGTCAAATAATAAGCTGAAATGCTTACGCTGAAATTACTGTATAGTAGAGATTTTAACTACCTAAAATATCAATTCTGACTTTAAGTGAAATGGTACTAGAACTTATGTGGATAATAAACCTTAGACAGGGAAATATTTTTCCCACTGTTGCCTGTTACCTGTTTCCTGTTCCTTGTTCCCTCCTATAATTACTCAAGAAAAATAAAGTGAAAATTCCCACACTTCATCCCGATAGTAAATTTATTAGATTCTGGCAAGTATTAATTGTATCCATTACTCTTTATAATGCTTTCATAATCCCATTTAGAATTGCTTTTAAAAATAGATTTGATGGTCTCTGGATTATATTAGATCTTATAGGAGATGTAATTTTAATTATTGATATGTTTATTCGATTTCATATTGGCTACTTTGAGTACGGAGAATATATTCAAGACAAAAAAAATATCGCTCAACATTATCGAGATCGACTCTTTTCAAGGCATTTAGTAGCTAGTATTCCCGGAGATTTAATTGCCAGAATAATTGTACCAAACTCACTATTTATTATTGCTTGATTGAGATTCCCTCGTTTATTACGACTACCCCAATTTTCTCTAATTTTTAACAGGAGGGAAACTAATATAAATATTAACCCTACTTTGATTAAAATGTGTAAATTAGTCATACTAATTATTTTAATTACTCATTGGGTAGCTTGTATCTGGTTTATGATTGGCAGTTGGGAATCTAATGCTGAAAATTCTTGGTTGATTAGTAATTATCTACAATCAGCAAGTATAAGAACTCAATATATTAATTCCCTTTATTGGGCAATTACAACTCTGACTACTGTAGGATATGGAGATATTACTCCCACTACTGAAATTGAAATAATATTTACTTTGGTAGTCATGTTCTTAGGAATATCTATGTATGTCTATATTATTGGCAATGTATCTTCATTAATTTCTAAACTAGATGCTACAAAAGCCAGATATAGAGAAAAGTTAGGACAAATTCAAACATATATGCGGGAAAACAAAATTCCATCTAATTTACAACAAAAAATTAGAGATTACTATCAATATAGATGGATTGAAAATCAGGATACTAGAGATTATCACATACTCGAAGAATTGCCCTATCTCCTGCAAATGAAACTAGAACTACAATTGCACAAAGAAGTAATTGAAAAAGTGGCGTTGCACAGTGAAGAATGATTTGAGATTTTTGATGAAAATGATTTTGGATTTGATAATTATGAAAATAACTAATATTAAGTTTTTTTAGTCAAAGTCTAAACCAACTTTTGGCAATGTCATTCCATAATGTGCAACCCCGAAAAAGTACCTATTTTTCAAGGAGCAACTAGACATTTTTTTGAAGAAATAGTAATGGCTTTAAAACCTGAAATATTACCACCTAATTAATATATAATTCGGGAAGGAAATTGGGGTTATGAAATGCACTTTATTAAACGTGGTTTAGTACAAGCATTCTCAGAAAAAACTGGTATTATATACAGGAATATGGGTGCATGTAAATTTTTTGGATAAATTGCTCTAGTATATGAACAACGACATACTTCATCAATCATCACATTGACTTACTGTGAATTATTTATTTTAGAAAAAGATGACTTGAAAAAAGTGTTAGAAAATTATCCAGACCTTGCAGCTAATCTCAAAAAAACAGCAAAAGAACGTTATGAAAATGAACACAAGGAATAAATATGCAACTAACAAAAACACCAACCATTAAATATATTAAACAACCAACTTCACAAGCTTGGATAGAACAAGCGATCGCTAATCTAGACACTATATTATTAGACCATTCTCACTGTGAACGAAAAGCAGCAGGAGTAGCTTTAAATTTAATGTTTCGCTATCCTTCAAGTACGAAACTTATCAAAAAATTGACAGCTATTGCTAAAGAAGAATTAGAACATTTTGAGCAAGTAAACCAATGGTTAGAACGCCGTAATATTCCATTAGCTCCTCTAAATTCTCCTCCTTATGGAGCAGCTTTAAATAGTAAAGTGCGGCGGAATGAACCGGAAAGAATGTTAGATTTACTATTAGTTTACTGTTTAATCGAAGCTCGGAGTCACGAACGTTTAGGCTTACTTGCAGATTACTGCCCAGAACCAGAGCTAGCAAAATTTTATCGTAGTTTAATGGCATCTGAAGCCAGACATTATGGAATATATTGGATTTTAGCCACAACTTATTTTGAACAAGAAAAAGTAGAGGAAAGATTAGAGGAATTAGCAATATTTGAAAGTGAAATTCTGAGCAATTTACATCCCGAACCACGCATTCATAGTTAACTAGCTATCAGCTTTTAGCTCTCAGCTCTCAGCTCTTATGAGGGTGTTTATATGAATATAGACTTTAAAGGGTGAACGGCCGTTAGCTTCGCATAACTATCGTTAACGCACCTAAAGAGGTAGGGAAGTAGTAAACATCAGAATAATACATACCTACTGGCTAATAATCTCTCAAGAAATTATTGAATTTTACTAATTACTTAATCATTAAAGTCTGGCATAAATATAGTATTATTTTTGAGAAATGGTATTAAATATTAGGTGGCGTGGTAATTTATTTTTTACTTTGTTCAACCAAGATTACTAATGTGTATCTTGATAATTTATATCATGTCCGAACGCAATCGTTTGTGTAAACCTAAGGGTGAATATCTACAGGAAATTTAGATTTTTTTCTTGCTCAATAGCCTTCCTCTCTCTTCTTTCCTCTTCCCTCTTCCTTCTTCCTTACCTTTGCTATACAATACCGATGCTACCGGACATGATATTATTTGTTTGAAAATTAAAAATAAACAATGTGGTATTTGCTTATAGGAATTCTATTTCAATTGCAGGTAAACAAATCTTTGAATTTAGGTAACAGGTAACAGGGGTAAAAGTTTGAGAATTTTTATATATCCTTTGATTTTTGACAAATCATTTGAGATTGCTATAAAACCTTTAACCTACCACCTACCACCTCAAACCTTCTACCTAAAACCTTCTTAAATTATGAAAAAATATTATCGTGATTTTGTAATTAGAAATTGGCAACCAGATGACCGTCAAATAGTAGCAAATATTATCGGTTCTGTTCTGGCAGAATACAGTTTAAACTGGGAACCTGAAGATGCAGATCGAGATGTCTTACAAGTAGAAAAATTTTATCAAAATGTAGGAGGAGAATTTTGGGTAATAGAAAAACAAGAAAAAATATTAGGCACTGCCGCATATTATCCAATTTCACGAGGTAATAAAGCAGTCGAAATTAGAAAGATGTACTTATTGCCAGAAATCAGAAATCAAGGTTTAGGAAAATTTTTATTAAAAGAATTAGAAAACAAAATTATAGAATGTAAATTTCAAGAAATTTGGATAGAAACAGCAACAGTATTGCAAGAAGCTGTTAAATTATATGAAAGTAGCGGTTATTACTTAACAACTGGTGTAGAAACCAAACGCTGCGATCGCATTTATCAAAAAATTCTAGACACAAAATAAACAGTAAATTAATTAAGATTTTCGCCTTAGATGAGAAAAATTTACCTACCACCTAACACCTAACACGCAACAAAAGCGTAACAAAAAGAATATGGATTTACGTTATCTCATTCCCTTTTTCGACCCCAAAGTCCAAACATGGACTATAGAAGCTAGACTATTGCGATGGTTCACATTCCTCTGGTTATTTATCGGTTTAGTAGTATTGTTTTCCGCCTCCTATTCCAGTGGTGCAACAGAATATGGAGATGGTCTATACTTTTTTAAAAGGCAGTTAATATGGGCTTTAGTAGGAACGATCGGATTTAATATAATTGTTTATACCCGCTTATCTACTATGCTGCAAACTGCCAAAATAGGCATAATTTTAATACTCACTCTACTATTTCTCACCCTGGTACCAGGAATAGGAACTACAATTAATGGTGCAACTCGCTGGATATCTTTAGGCCCAGTAGTTATTCAACCATCTGAACTAATGAAACCTTTTTTGGTGCTGCAAGCAGCTCATTTGTATAGTAAATGGAATCGCTTGACTTGGTTGGTGAGGATAACTTGGTTATGTACTTTTTCTCTAATCCTAGCATCCATCTTACTGCAACCAAACTTAAGTACCACCGCCTTATGTGGTATGATTTTATGGTTTATTGCCTTTGCAGCAGGACTACCTTACTTTTATCTAGGAGGTATTGCTTTAGGTGGATTTCTTTTAGCTACCATTAGCGTCAGCATTAATGATTATCAGAGGAGGAGAGTTCTTTCTTTTACAAATCCTTGGGCAGATTCAATGGGGGATGGCTATCAGTTAATTCAAAGTTTACTAGCAGTCGCTTCTGGAGATATTTGGGGCAGCGGTTTCGGTTTATCTCAGCAAAAGCTACATTTTCTTCCTATTCCATATAGTGACTTTATATTTTCTGTTTATGCTGAAGAGTTTGGTTTTGTGGGAGCCTTATTACTGTTAATATTATTAGCTATATACAGTATTATTGCTTTGAGAGTTGCCTTAAAAGCTACTAGAATGGCACATCAACTTGTAGCCATTGGAGTAATGATAGCTTTAGTAGGTCAGTCTTTCTTAAATATAGGTGTTGCGACTGGGATACTGCCAACTACAGGTTTACCATTACCAATGTTTAGTTATGGCGGTAGTTCAATGATTGGTAGTTTGTTGCTAGCTGGACTATTAGTTAGAGTAGCTAGAGAAGAAAATCAGGCAGATGTTTTAATCTTGAAAGAACGTCGCTTACGAAAGCAACGATATGTGCAATAGATATCTCCGGAAAAGAGGCAGTAAGCAGTAGGGAACCCACCCCTAACCCCTCCCAGGAGGGGAAATAATTGATAATTTCTGTGTGATATCATGTCCGGTAGCATCGGTATTGTATAGCTAAGGTAAGGAAGAAGGAAGAAGGAAGAAGGAAGAGGGAAGAGACAAGAGGGAAGAGGCAAGAAGGCTAAAGTTAAGAGCAAGAAAAAACTTAAATTTAATCATATATTCATGCTTGGGTTTACACAAACAATTGCGTTCGGACATGATATGATAATTGATTTTATTTTTGATTTGTGGAGATTCCTAATATAGCACTACAAGAACTGGTTAGGACATTTTTCAATGTTAAAACCCTTTTACATTTTGCTATTCTCTGTTCCCTGTTCCCTGTTCCCTGTTCCCTATTCCCTATTCCCTAGCGCTATAATTTATTTGAGTAAGTTTAGTGATTATTGTTACTGACAAATCCAAACAAATCTGATGAGTATGCAAAAGCTTCATTTTTTAATATCAGATGACGATCTTTATCTCTACTAAGCCATCCTTGCTGTTGTAATTTTCCCAAAATTCTCGTGACAGTTACTCGCGTTGTACAAATTGCACCAGCAATATCTTGATGAGTCAAGCGAATACTCAACCGAGTACCATCAGTCACTGGCTGGCCAAATTCTTGCTTCAACAATAATAATAACTGATGGAGACGGTCTTCTACTCGTCGTTGTCCAACAATCGCTAACAAGGCCTCTGTTTGCCGAAATCGTCTTCCTAATTTAGGTAACAATTCTTGGGCTAATTTTGGGGAAGCCTCTATCTCGATCATTGTGTACCACATTAGACAAACATCTGACAAAGCATTTGCCCGATAAGTCTGCAAGTGGGAAAAACAACTACCAAAGCACATAGAAGGTCCACCCCATCCGAGTAGACCTTCTTCGCCTATTGGATAAAGGGTACTGAGTCGCACTAAACCTTGACAAATTTGCCAGACACCTTGCGGCATTAAAGGTATTGTTTCTCCTTTATTAAAAAAGTGTAGATGACGTTCAGAACTTGTATTGTAATTATTAGTTTCTATAGTTGCTCTAGAAGTTTGAGCCATATTTATACATTCCAGTTTACATATACTGGTTTTATATACATAGTACTCAGACTATCCTCACAAAGTAAAGATTAGGTAATTAAAAGATTAGTAATAGGTTAAACTTTTTTTATCATCATTCAATCCCACTCAGTAAGGCAGGATAAACAAGCATCATTTTTTTTAGTCTCTTACTCGATCTATTTTCCTGGAGTTGAGACTGTAGGAAGCTTTTAACTTTATTATAGTATTGATTGATAGATTTTAACGGTCTGCCATTGATCAAGAGCGGTTTGATTCCGGCTTGATTAAAAGTTAATGTAGCTAAGTTGTTTAATCCTATATCAATACTGGCGCAACGATTTTTTTCTAGCTCGTATTGTTTTTCCATCGCTTCATAAATCACCTCAATTACATAATGGTTAAGTCTAGGGACGAGACGAATTTGTTTAATTTGTGAAGTAGGTACTAATGTTTTTAGGTAAATCTCTGTTTTACTGGGATTAATAATTCCTTGTTTTAATTGCTTCTTGCTGATAGCTTGTGTTGTATAAACTACAATATTTCTTCCCGTTATTTTCTTTTTATATCCAGGAGGACGAGGACGAACTTTAAACTTTGATTGGTTCTGTTTATAAACTTCGTTCGCTGCTAAAAAACTCTTCGGTGTTTCTATCTAGTATCATCAATATTTGTTGAGATACTTTAGCTGGCATTGCTTGATAATCTGATTGAGTAGAGAGTGTTTTTTGCAGGTCGTAATAGGAATTATTTGTTTTTTCAAATATCCAAGATTGACGAACTAAATAATTAGCATAATTATAGAGATTTTTCGACAAGAAACACGGTTGGTCAATTTCAGGATAAAACCGATGATTTTTCTGAATAATATGTCTCTCAACTAATCTCATAAATCTCAGTAGTTAAAATTCTATTAGGATGGGAGCATTTAGGAATTTTTATAATTATTTAGTCTGGAATTATTAGGCAATTTCATTATACTATTAAACTTCTGCTCGAGAGTTATTAAATTTTGTCAAATATTTAGTAGCCCTTTAGTACAAATTCAGGAAGATATTTGACATCACTTGACTATATATGACTATATTTATGTATAATGTTTATTATACCTATTTTCTTTTCTGCTTTTTACTCAATCTTTACCTACTACCAATTTTGGATAAATAAACTTCTTGCAAAAGTAAAAATTAAATATTCACTTCTTTCTTTGTTTTTTCTTTTACCTCTACAAGAAGTCTAATATACCAGAATTTAGATCGCAGGTCGCAATAATTCATAGCGGAAATTTTGTCTAACTTGAATATTAAGATATCGTCTTTGCAAAACCTGCCATTTTTGCCATGCTTGATGCCAATTTTGTTGGAGTTGCTTCTCTAAGGTAGGAAGAACTTTGTCAATTTTAGATTGCAAAACTTTTTCCAAAAATTCTCTTAAAACAGCACCATCTTGAATATCACCCAGATATTCCTGAATTTCTTTCATATCTTTTAAATAAGCTTCATAAGTCTGACCATAAAATTCAGTAAACAAGCTCATCTGGTAACGAACCCGCTTTACTTCTTTACGCAGACTATGTAGATTTTCCTCATCTTTATCGCTAATACTTATAAAAGAAACATCATTATTTATTTTGACAACTTGATGCTTGGAATTAGTTTTTTGTAGTAAAAAATCCTGATTATCACTTGTTTCTAAATCCTCTGTTTCAATACCAACCAACCAGCCAGGATGAAGCAGTAATTGACTAACTTCAGGTAATAATAAATCTGGTAATACCTCTTGAATAGGCAGGCGAGAAATATCTGTATAAATTGGCTTATCCAACCATTCCTGTAATTTCTGCTTCAACATTAGATAATTCTTATTTCCAAGTATTCCTCGTACTTTTTTAAAAGCTTGACGACGTTGTTTTCGTAATTGCTGCATAACCTTCTCTAACTCTGCCTGTTCTTGAGGAGGTAAATTTGGTTGATAGCGATTTTGAAGCGCTTCTAAAAGAACATCTAAATCTCTTAAACCCCCTAAACAACGAGCAATTTTACCAATTTTTTGATCTTGAGCTGCTTTCGGCAAAGTGACAACTGGCCTAAAACCTTGAGCAGCAGAGCGCAAGCGACGCATACCCACACGCATTTGATGTAGTTCCTCTGGGTCTTGATCTTTGAGTACCTCTGGTTCGTGTCTGAGGGTTTTCTGAAAATGCTTTTCAAAAGCTAAGGATGCCCAGTCTCCAAGACTATTTACTTTCGGCAATACTTGTGTTGTCATAGTTAATTGAAACCCTAACTCAACTTTTGCAGTCACGTCTACAATATTCTGAAAAACTTCTATAATAACACTTTTTGTGGATTTTTAACAAATCTTATTGTCTATTTGTTGCTGCCTCAACTCTTTTACAGCAATTTTCTACTTAATAAGATAGAGAGTTTTGGGGTTTTCAGTGAATAGAAAACAAGACAAGAATTAAGATTAAGATTAATATTAATATAACTTACGCAAAAATACTATATATAGTAAACAAAAACTATAGTAACACACTATATATAGCATTGATAACTGGGAAATGTGTAAGTCCCCATAGAGTCACATTCATTAACTATGACGTAAAGACGTTGTATATAAGGTATCTATATATTTATATTTGAAGAAGCAAGCTTTATAGAGGTTATTCAATTAGACTTGATATCAGGCATACTTTAAATTCTTAATTAGGGCTTGCTGATTAAATCTAAAAGCATTGACAGATAAAGATTTTAGCCTTTTTGGGGGCGAAAAAAGTACCTGGTTTTCAGCTCTTCACGCTCAAAAAGGAGCGTATTTTAGGCTCATAGTTGGGCAGAAAAATTTAGGGACAATTCTTACTCCTAACTTCCTCTAAATTTCCATTTCTCCTGTCTCCTGTCTCCTGTCTCCTGTCTCCTCCTCCATCAAAAAGACTTTATTCAGCAAATCCTAATTATTTTTAAAATATCATAAAAAAAACTTTTTGTCAATTAAAATCTTTTAAGTATAAAGATTTCAGACTGCTCTAACAAAAATTTGTCTAATCGTCAATTGTCAGCTATCATTTTTACTAACAAAGCAGCCAATTTCAAAAAAATTAGGCACTGATGGATCAAATAGATATAAGCAATAAATGTAGTATAAGAACATCAGATACTCAAGGTTCAGCTTCAGACGAACCTGATAGCTTAATTATTGTGCAGCTTAATAATCACAATAACCTGCAATCTAGTTGTCCCACCAACTATCAGGGGGGTGACACTAGCTGAACAGACCCGCAGCCACACAAGGGTCTCTAGACGACAAGGATGCCAGCAAATAACTCCTGTAATTTGATCAATACAATCAATACAACAAATAGTAATTAGTCATGGAGTAAAGTTCTATTATCCAAGACTGATGAACCTATTCAAACTAGTGGTCTGTAAAATTAATTCTGTCCATAGCTTTTTTCTAATTCCCTCATTTTTAAGGGTAGTTAGGGGGGATAAAACCCGTCAATAATATTTTGACAGACCACTAGGACATCCCAGATGAGGGCTGCGCCGACAAACTTTGTTTAGCATTAACAAAAAATAATTTCTGTTGAAAGTTTAACCAAATATAGAATCCTTTAAACTTATAAACTTAATTTTTGGCAATTAAGAGGAAATCAAGCAAATCAACAAAAATCTAGATAAATTAACAGATTTATTTTATGAATGTCAGCGAGCTTTTAAGTGCAAATGAACTATTAATTAGACACTCAAAGGGAGAAAGAGATTTTCCAGGAGCTAACCTAGTTGCAGTGAATTTAGGTGCAGCTAACCTGAATCGAAGTAATTTAAGTAATGCTAGTTTCAAAAATTCTTACCTAGCTAAAACTAAACTAATTGGAGCTAATCTAGTTGGTGCAGATTTTAGTAATGCTAACCTCTCTGAAGCTAAGTTAATTGAAGCTAATTTGAGCGCTACGAGCTTTACTAAAACCACTCTTATTGAAGCCGATTTAAGTGGAGTAATTCTGAGTGGGGCTATTTTTTCAGAAGCAGATTTAACAGAAGCTATTCTGATTGGCACTAGCATGGTCGGAACTTGTTTACTGAATGGCTCAAAACTGATTGAAGCTAACCTAACAGGAGTTACCCTCAGTCGTGCTATTCTCAGTGGCGCAGACTTAACTAAGGCCACTTTGAATCGGGCAATTATGAGTGAGGTAGATCTAAGTGGGACTTTATTAAATCAGGCAAGTCTAATTCGAGCTTATCTACAACGAGGAAATCTCAGTGGTGCAAAATTAATCAAGGCAGATTTAACAGAAGCAACTTTGGCAGAGGCCAACCTTTGCGCTGCTGACTTAACTGAGGCAGACTTACAAGGAGCAAACTTGAGCAATGCTAATTTAAGTGGAGCAAATTTGAGTGGGGTTAATCTACAAGGAGCAAATCTTAGCAATACTAATCTCAATGGTGTTAATCTTGAACAAGCAGACCTGCGAGCTGTTGACTTGAAAAAAGCTAACTTAAGAGGCGCTAACTTGAAAGCGGCCAATCTCTCAGGGGCAAATTTATTGGAAGCTGATTTGCGAGGTGCTAATTTACAGAAAGCTAATCTTTATGGTGCTGGTTTATTGTTAGTATCTCTTAAAGGCGCTGACTTAAAAGAAGCTTGTTTGTGTTGTGCTAACTTGATTGGGTCTAGTTTAAATCTTTCTACTCTTCAGGATGTTTGCTTGAAAGAAGCAATTATGCCGAATGGTTCAACTCACAAATAGAGTTAAAATAGATTGGAGCAAGTCTGGCTAAAGAGCTAAAATCTCCAAAATTGGTTACATTAAATCACTCATAATTAAAAAACCCCAAAATTTTGTGATAAACTAAAAAATTGGAGACCTTAATCGGGTGGAGGTATAACCGCGTAGAATGAAACAATTGGGAACCCATCTAGTCGTTGATGCCTGGCAGTCCCCTGCAGAACTGCTCAACGACCCTGAACGTATCCGTCGCTGTTTAATTGATGCAATTACAGCAGGAGGAGCAACTCTCATAGACTTATGTGTTCATCAGTTTAGTCCTCATGGAGTAACTGCGACGGCAACATTGGCAGAGTCTCATATTGCCATTCATACATGGCCAGAACTAGGTTACTTTGCTGCTGACTTATTCTTTTGTGGTCATGGAAATCCGCATAAAGCTGTAGAGATTCTAGAAACAGCTCTCCAAGCTAAACAAATAAAATTGACTGAGATCAAGCGCGGTTTTGACCCTGGGATGGGAGTCCAAGATACTTCTACAAAAGATCGTAATGTTAACAGTTTTACCGAAAAACAGGCTTTAAAGCCTCGCCGTTTCAGGGCGACTTTGTGTTAAGCTTGGATTAGTACCTGACCCTCTACTTCGTAGGCTAGAGAAATCATTTGGAGGCAAAGAGTACGAGAAGGTCAAAACTAAGAACCTGTGGTGGCGAAGGCACAGTCAAAACAGCTAGAGAAACTAACAAAGTACCAACCATTTAATCAAACTCTATTTCTGGTAAAATCATTATGGTCGGATATCCGAGAACTGAGGCTAACCACCTGAACGACTGAGGACAGTCCCGCTTCTGGTTAACTACTGCGCGAGTAGAGAGAGTTAAGCGGTCTGAATATCCAGTAATCCCTGACGAGTCTGGGAGAAATCAACTCCCTGAAGTAAGTAGAGTATGTCAAACAAACGAGTTTAGCAAGAGGATGAACAACCAATATAAATTAATAATAACTAAATTACATATATGCTTGGTTTGAGTTAACAACCCCACGACTAAAGCCGTGGGATTATAATAATGTATTTGAGTCTGTAACTTCTTAGGTGAGTATTGGTTATTCCAGTAGCGAAGCGGAGCATTATCGCTGATTTAAAATTGGACGAACAACCCAATACCCAGCACCAAATGCAGCAATTACAATCAAACAAATAGCAACTACTAACCAAATTCCATTGAGGTCAGATACTTGTGTGGAATTAGAAGTTTTGCTGTAGCTACTTATATCTGGTTCTTCTGTATATAGATACTCTGGAAAATCTGGATCTGCTTTTTTAGAGTCGGTAAATGGTAGAGAAGGTGAGGAAGATGATGTTTCAGGAGAATCTACTTCAAAATCAGAATTAAAAGAGTTATCTCTAAAAGTATCTACCTTAAGTTCAGAGTTGGGAAAAGAAGACATTTGAGGTTGAGTTACTAGCACAGAAGAATTTATAATTTCTTGTAGCTGTGTCGCAGAGTGAATCACTTTTTCAAATTCTCTTCTGAGTTTTTGATTTTGCTGGATTAACTGTTCATTATGAACTTTGAGTGATTCTAGCTTAATTTGAGTTGCTTGTAGTTCAGCAGTAGCTTCTCTATATACAGAAATAGGTATAGATGGAGAGTAGTTATTTTCGGAATTATGTCCCATCTGACTAGATGCGCTAATATTTTGCATTATTTTACTACTATGATATTTTTCAATAATTATGGGGGATAATTAGTGAAATTAGAGCAATAAAATATAAATTAGTCAAGTCATGATTAAAGAAAAGCATTTACTTCTACAAATTGTATTTCCAAATTGTTTAATTAATATCTATGAATTATTCTGAAACTAACCATGAACTTTCTCAAGAGTTTAATATGCAAGAAGCTAAATATGGAGAGCGGAATATATTAGAAGGAGAGTTAATTACTTTTCCTAATCCCCGTGTTGGACGACGTTATGAAATTAACATTACTTTACCAGAATTTACTTGTAAATGCCCTTTTTCTGGTTATCCAGATTTTGCCACAATTGACGTAAAATATGTTCCAAATGAACGAGTGGTGGAATTGAAAGCACTGAAATTGTATATTAATAGTTATCGCGACCGTTATATTTCCCATGAAGAATCAGTGAATCAAATTTTAGATGATTTGGTAGCTGCTTGTGACCCTTTAGAAGTAAAAATTAAAGCTAATTTTTATCCACGAGGAAATGTTCATACTACTATTGAAGTCGAACATTATAAAGAAAATTTAGATAAGTAATTACAGGGTAAGTATTCAGCTAGCTTGCGGTCAGCTTTGCTAATTAAGTTTTAATAAAAATCTATTAAACCGATAGTTAGTTGAGCTTTTAATGATGAGCTAAACTTTTTTAGTGTGCCAATTTTTAATGATTTTGTAAATTGGCGATCGCTGTATATTTAATTAGGGTCTGCTGAAAAAATTAGTTGGTGGGGGTAGGACACGGCGGCGCGGAGATGGGAGGAACAGGCAAAGGTTTCGGCTATTTTATGTGAAGAAATTTTCTTGAATTTCAGCAGAAAATTTCAGTATTTTGAGGGAAATAAGAGCCAATAACTAGGAGATAAGCTGAATATACAAAGCTCCATTACCGTAAGCTATCCTGACTTTTAGCTTTATTGAGCAAGCCCTAATTAGTTCAAAAAAATGAGCAATTCTGGGTATATTTTCACGTCAAACTAGACAAAAAATGGCTTATAAATATAGCATATAATATTTTTGCAAGAGGTGTACTATATTATATGCAGAAAAAAGTAACAGACAACAAAAATGAGGATTAACTTGATATTTACCGAATAATTAAGGTTTAAAACCTCTCCTTTAAAGGAGAAAAAAGCCGTGAGTCTTCGGAGCTTCCCGTAGGGTGGGATGGCGATCTTCGGAGCGGGTCTGTAAGAACGGGTCTCGGAGCCATATCCATGAGACCAAGAGAAGAAAAAAATTTCTCTACCGCATCAATTTTCTTCTTTTCAAACAGAGGTAATTATTAATTATTAATTATTAATTATTGAACTCTCCTCTTAGAACCAGAAAACTTGCTATAATAAAGGTTTTAGTTCATATCTTGAGGGTCAGTTTCAGCCTGAAAAACTGAGCTATCAATTAGTTCATCTGATGTAGTTTGATTGACTTTTTCTCCTGCTTCATCTTCTAAAAACGCATTAACAATTTGCTCATTTTCTAACTCTTCTAATTGACTAATTTTAATTTGATCGAGACGTGGGCCTTCGGCAGAAATAATAGTAAATTCAAGATTTTCATACCATAACTTTTCTCCAGCAGTAGGTATTTTTTGTAACTGATAAATCAAAAATCCTCCCAAAGTTTGATAATCCTCAGTTAGAGGTAAATCTAAATTCAATAGTTCATTAACTTCTTCTACACTTAACTGTGCTTGCACAATAAAAGTCTGATCGTCTAACATTTGTAAAGTAAATTCTTCAGTACCAGTTACTTCATAACTATTACCGCCGATAATTTCAGCAATCAAATCCTCTCGCGTAATTAATCCAGCAGTACCACCAAATTCATCTACTACTATTACCATTTCTGGGTGCTGACGACTGTTTGGAATTTGACGCATTCTTTGCATCAATGATAATAACTCGCTCAAATACATTTGTCCAGATACAAACCTTACAGGGCGAATCCAAGATATAATTAAAGTTTGTGGGGATAATAAACCTTTTGCTAAAGGTTGGGCTAATTCTTTGAAATCTATAATACCCTGAATGTCATCTATGGACTCACCAATGACAGGATAACGAGAATGACCAGATACCTTAATTTCGTCTAACAAATTTTTAAAAGTAGCCGTACTAGAAATAGCATCTATATTAGTGCGTTGAACCATGACCTCTAAAGCTGATACTTCCCCAAATTCAAAGACATTACTAAGTAATTGTCGTTCTTCTGCTTCTAAACCAGTTGATTCAGTAGAAGTAGAGATAATTAATTGTAATTCTTCAGGGGTAACAGGTGTTTTCCAGACACTGCCAGTGTATTTAATTCCTATCAGTCGTAATAACCAACGAGTAGATTGATTTAAGACCCAAATAAATGGATTAAAGAAGCGAGAGATAGCTAGACTCAAAGGACCGAATAATCTCGATAATTTTTCTGAATATAATAGTGCTACTGATTTTGGGCATAATTCTCCTAGGACAATTTGCAGGTAAGCCAAAATAAAAAAGGTGACAATTGGGATAGCTAGGGAGTGAGCAATCCCTTGACTAACATGAATAGGTAGGGGGAGTTTAACTATTGCAGATCTAACAATTACTGCCATAGTTCCTTCAGCAATCCAACCTAAAGCTAAACTAGACAAAGTAATACCTAACTGAGTGGTTGAGAGTAGTCTGTCTATATTTTTTTGAAGTTGTTGAACAATTTTCGCTTGAACATCACCTGCATCGACTAATTGATTAATGCGGGATCTACGCACAGAAACTATAGAAAATTCTGCCACCACAAAAAAGGCATTGATGATAATTAGCAGAAAGACTGACAAAAGTCGCGACATTATCTCTGTCGATGTCAGGATTTCTAAGCTTGGCATTTCTCCCAAACTTATTGCCATTGATTCTGCCTCAGACCTCTGAAAATTTTCATGTTTAATATTTAACAATTTATAGTTTATAAAAATATAGTCACATAAGACATATCCTTCGGATCGCAGGTGTTATCCTGACGCTCGTGTTAGCGTAGCTCCTCCGGAGGAGGCACTACAGCACCCTCGCTTCCCATGGTCAAAGACAAAAGAGAGCTACTTTTCTCATAATATTCAAAGAACCGTTCACATAACTCATTAATTAATCCTTTGCTGGCAGTACGATTGTATTCCTCTTTTTATTCTTTTTCCAGAAAAGGTGACATGATTTTTCTGACCTTTCTTGTACACTGGAATCAAATCATTATCTATAAAACTTGCTTTTGAGGTGTAAGATTATTCTGTAATAATTACATCTACCCCTACCATCTTGGCTTTATAAGATAACATTTCTATTAACCTGTTATAGGGAAAACAGACAAAATTTTGATTATTTCTTTTCCCTAAATTTATCTTCTGTTTCCACTCTTCATTGTGCCCAATTATCAAAGTTCCTATTTTCTGATTAATTAGAGTATCAATAATCAAAGGGGATGCAATACGCAAGATAATCGTTGATTTTAAATTCTCTTTTTAAGATCAGCTTTTTCAGTCTCAGACTCGATCTATTTTCCTGGAGTTGAGATTGTCGGAAGCTTTTAACTTTATTATAGTATTGATTGATAGGTTTTAACGGTCTGCCATTTATCTAGAGTGGTTTGATTCCAACTTGATTAAAAGTTAATGTAGCTAAGTTGTTTAATCCTATATAAATACTGGCACAACGATTTTTCTCTAGCTCATATTGTTTTTCATTAGCTTTATAAATGACCTCTATTACATAAGTACCTAGACAAAATTAATTGTATATTCTGTGCCAAAGTTTACGAGAATTTCTTCTACGGCTTCTACTAAAGTAGAATAATTCTCGTAAGCCTCACTTTCTAGCCATTTATATTTGATCAAGCGCCACAAAATTTCGATCATATTTAAATGTGGAGAATAGGTGGGCAAAAAAAAT
Organism: Okeania sp. SIO2C2; assembly: GCF_010692625.1. Classification (NCBI taxonomy): domain Bacteria; kingdom Bacillati; phylum Cyanobacteriota; class Cyanophyceae; order Oscillatoriales; family Microcoleaceae; genus Okeania; species Okeania sp. SIO2C2. Next base: position 57,395 of record NZ_JAAHGM010000025.1, on the reverse strand, counting down.
ATTTCTACCCCTTTTTCTCTCCATTCATTTTCTTGATCCCAGAAATTATTATTTTGATGTATTGAAGAGTTATCCATTACCAAAAATCTCTTGTTCGTTACTGTTTCACAAAATTTATCTATACAAGCGATAACCACATCACTGTTTATACTACATCTAAAGGTATATGCATCTAATTTATTGGATTTACTTAAGATACCTAAAACATTTAATCTTTTACTTTGTTGGCTCTTGATTTCTATTTTTTGACCAGTCTCTTGCCAAGCATAAGGAACATAAGGTCTTCAACAAAAACCACTTTCATCTACATATCTTATCTCTATTTCTCCTATTTCTTCTTTCCTTTTTAATTCTTCTAGTTCTTCTACTTTTCTCTGATAAAAACCGGGGCATGGCTCCCCTCCTACCTTTCTTTTTATTCTATGCCATTCCATTTTTATTGATTTTATTACCCTCTTTATTGTTTTTTTGCTGACTTTGATTTCCCATTGCTTTTTGATTTTTTATTGAACTTTATCGAGGTTTTTCGGTGTAGATTTTACCCAGTCCTTTATTTGTTCTTCTTATGCTGAATCAAAGGTTTTATTTCTGCCACGACCTGGTTGATTATATCATCCTACCAAGCTTGATGATTCCCACAAATTGAACCAATTATAAATTGTGTTACGAGTTACTTTAAAGATTTTCATTAATTCCGAAATCTTAGCTCCTTGATAGCTGAGTTTAATCCAATGCGTTCTCTGTCTTACTTGATAATATTTGCTATGTTTATAAATTCTGTCTAAGAGTTTCAATGTATCTTTTGTTAAGTCCTTTATGTATCTCATTTTTGTCCTGTTCTTTTTTAGCGATCGCGCTACTTTATTTTTCTCTAAAACTCATGATAAAATAGTTATTTTAAAATATACAATTAATTTTGTCTAAATAGTTAATGATTAATTTTAAGGACGAGACGAACTTGTTTAATTTATGAAGTAGGTACTAATGTTTTTAGATCAATCCATGTTTTACTTGGATTAATAATTACTTGTTTAACTTGCCTATGGCTGATGGCTTGTTTTGTATAAACTACAATATTTCTTCCCGTTATTTTATTTTTATATCCCGGAAGACGAGGACGAGCATTAAACTTTGATGGCTTGGTGTTGATAAACTTCGTTCGCTGCTAAAAAACTCTTCGGTGTTTCGATCTATTATCATCAAGATTTGTTGAGATACTTTAGCTGGCATTGCTTGATAGTCTCCTTGAGATTGTAGCTTCTTTTGCAGGTCTAAATAGTGACGATAAGTATTTTCAAATATCAAATACTGATGAACTAAATAATTAGCATGAGTTTAAGAGATTTTTCGACAAGAAACACGGTCGGTCAATTTCAGGATAAAACCGATGATTTTTTTGAATCATAAGTCTCTCAAATAATCTCATAAATCAAGGGGTTAAAATTATATGAGGAGCAGAGCATTTATTAATCTTTATTATGGTGATTTAGCCAGGGATTCTCAGCTACCTGCCGATTATACCATTAAACATAAAGCCTTTGAGTTATTAAATTTTTCAAATATTTAGTAGCTAGTGAGTACAATTTCACGAAGATATTTGACATTGTTTGACTACATAAGACTATATTTATGTACAACGTTTATTATACCATTAAATCTTGGGCAACTTCATTAGATTTCTTTGCTCTTCAAAGTTAAAATTTAATTTTGCTTTCTCTGACGATCGATTAGAGATAAATAAATTAACTTATGTGATAGATAACTTTTTTTATCTAACTAACAACCTACTCAAAAAAATATATAATCCACTTAATCTATTTTGATTCTAGACATTTTTAAATCTAAATTTTGACCAGGATAATCTGTCAGTTCCAAGGAAAGTTCTTTGGCATTATCTAATAATGCAACTGGAATCGTAATAATACCATAATATCTTCTACCATTGGGTGGTAATTCTCCTGGTAAATCTTCTGTACTTGCGCTGAGAGACCTTCCCTGGTCATCTGTAACATTCAAAAAACTGTACAGAAATCTTACAGCTCGGTCTCCTTCATTTTTTAAATTGACATCTAAAACTAGAGAATTACCCCATCGACGAACATCATTAACTTCTAGAGCTACTCCAGCGTCACTACTCACAATTGGAAAACTTTGCTGGGATTGATTTTCTTGAGAAGACTTTGCTTTGGCTTGTTTGTTCTGGGAGTCTTTTTTAGTAGTTTTTTCTTCAATTACTCCACCATTTCTGATAATATTTTTTACACTGGTAATAATTTTTTCCTCTTCTAACAAGACTAATCCTTCTTTGCGATTTGAACTGTCTCTAGCACCTGCTAAATTATTAGTGGGACGAGTATCTGGTTGAGTAATTCCTTTTAAAGCTTCCCTTCCTAGCTTAAACCCCCAAGAAGCACTACCCAAACCTGCACCAAACATTAGGGTTAGTAAGCTTAGAGTTAGCACAATACTAGAATTCATAGTTTTTTTATTTCTTAGGCATAATATTGTTTTCTGTTATGATATACTATGTTTTAGTATAAGTTTAAAAATATTTATGTCCAAAAACTTAACTTAACTCCAGAAACTATGTTATGATACGTTAGATTATTTGAGAAAAGTCCAAGCTAGCTTAATGTGATGATATAAAGGTAAACTTAGAAATAGGCGCCTTTGGCCGATTGGGGAGGCAGCGAGCTCATAATTCGCTTTCAGGCTGGTTCGATTCCAGCAGGGCGCATACAACTCTATCAAATTAATTCCTCGAAATATACTAAAATCTTTGCTGGTTAAAGGTTTTAGCATTTTATATCTGAAATGGAGCTAGAGGACTCCCGGTATAATATCCGATTTACCGGGAAATGAATCGCGACCAAACAAAAAATAAGCACTCCATTCAGATAGAATTATCGGGACTGGTGGTGGTGCATAGTAATGGTAAAGGAAGCACCGGGAGTTTGGGGGGATGGGGAGATGGGGAGATGGGGAGATGGGGAGTGTGGGAGATGAGGAGTGTGGGAGAAATTAAAAAATATGTATCCTACCATTACTATGCAGGACTATCTCGGGACTTAGGCAAATATAGATGGGCAGAGGCTTTTGCGTTAAAAAGACATAAATACTGAATTACTAAGGGTTCTAGCCATTTTTAAGGCATCGATGTAATTCCCTTGTCTAGACTGACTTTAACGCATTTTTCCTACTAGAAAATGCCTAAATACTACTAACTTCTTTGTAAATCAGGAAAAAAATCCATATCAGGACTTTGATATTTTTGACGGTGAAAATGGCTTTAAACTCAACAGTAGCAAAGAAAATACGTCAACAGGATAAAAATGGTTCTTTGGGTAGCATGACCCAGGAAAACCTAAGATATGTCAAGAAATAGCCTATTTTAACGTTAAAGCATTACCCAGCAAGATTTTAAGGCTTTTTTTAAGGCGTTTTTTGCTAAAGTCCCGATATATAGCAGTCGAAGCAAAAGTTAGGACACTAGACAGTGCAAAGTTCTGGGAATAACTATTGCTAGTCAAGGGTTTCACGGACTCAAGGTTAAAAATTCTCCATTCACAACAGTAGGTGCTGTAAACCTTTCCCAGTAACACTTTCAATCTTGAGAACCAACTGTTTTTTAGCAGAACTTTGTACTCTCCAGTTAAGACATATCAAAAGCTTAAAACTCAGACAACGCAAAATTTTTCCAACTTCAGTCCTTCCTTCTTTCTTCTGCTATGCAAGTATCAGCATTATTTATGATTACTATAATTATGACTTATTTAAACTTGTCCATGTCTTGAAGAAGTAGGTACAAATACTAAAATAATTAAAAATTATCAAAGATAAAATTAAACATTAGTTATTTAAAATAAAATTAGCAAAATTAGTTCAACATCCCTTTTTAAGGTGCAATTTAGGGCGAAAAAAGATGCAATCGCACCTCTATTTCCTACTCCTATATAAAAAGCTGAAAATCTTGATAGATAAACAATACAGCATTGATTGCTCAAAAGTAAAATTTAGTGTATTTTGGAATTAAGAATTTGGCTATGCCTAGAAGCTTAATAAAATGAATTGAGATAAATGGGATTGCAAAACAGAAATTGTAAATATAGGTAGAGTATATTAATGGCAATCAAGCTCAGAAAAAAATTGTCACATTCCAACTCCCTAAAAGGGCACAAAATTTATCATTCCTGAATAAGCTACAACGAATACTCAAACCCTTGAAATTCCAAGAAAACTATACTGGATAGTACGGTGACATTTTTATCCTTCCTGTTTGTTGAGCCAATCATAATCATCAGCAACCCAAAAGCATTTTTCGACTCCCTACTCCCTAACCGAAAATAATTTTGTGGTCTACTTAAATAGACATCTCCAAAAATCATCAGGCACTTGCTATAACTATCTTTACTGGAGCGATCGCCAGCTCCTCCAGAGCGTCATTTTTTACGCGTTTTACAGTATTATGCCAACTTGATAAATGTTTACTACAAAAAAAGCATATTTCTTAGGAGTCAGGAGTCAGGAATCAGGAGTCGTATGGGAATGGCTTTAATAGCAGTTTTTAAGTATGAATTTATCTTTTTAGCCCAAGAGACATCTCCTATAAAGTATTTTAATTGCCCTGATTATTCGTAACATTCTTTTTTTTAATAGTATTATAGACAGTCATTGTTAATTATTAAACATTTTTATCTAGTTTTTTATTACTATATTAGACATCTCCAAAAATACTCAAAGGCCTATCCTAACTATCTTTAGTGGAGAGATAGCGTACGCTTAACCGGAGGTTATCGCCACTCATGAAGGTAGTTAATTTGTACAGTTTTATGGTTATCAGAGATACTTCGTGTTACTAATATAAATATTTATTGTACTTTTATTTCTTATTTTAATCCCAATTTTTGAGGAGGTTTACTAATATAAATATGCCAATTATTAGTCTGACTAAACCACATATTGTTAAGATTACTTTTTGATAATTATTATCTTTTAATCTGAATCTTTCTCTAGGAACTCCAAATATTTTAATTAATCTTATTACATGTTCTACAAATATTATCTTTTTGGCTTTTTCTTGATTTTATTCTTTGATTTATGGTAGCATTTCTTTTGTTCTTGGTTTCTTTTTTGGTGTAGTTGTTCTTTCTACTCCTTCATCAGCTTTATCTCCTTGAAATTTTTTTTTTATCAAACTCCCATTCGTTGTTTTCTGAATATATTTACATCATTTACTAGACCTTTTTATCCTACTATTACATCTACTATTTCTTTTCCTGTCTTGAGTGCTTCTTACATTCGCCGTGCGACGGCGAATTAAGCACTCGCTTTTGGTGTCGTTATTATTTGATTTTTAAAAGTATGATTTTTCTTTTTTCCTGAGTAATATTTTTCTTGGTCTTTATATCACTTGGTCTTTCTCTACTTTGTTCTATACTATCTACAATTAATTCTAATTCTGTTAATATCTCCTTTACCAATTCCAATTCATTTTCTTTTTTTTTACTTGTTATAATCAGCTTGCTGGCAGTAATTCTCTGAGAATATCTATCTAGTAATGAAAAATATTATTAGCACTTGATTCACTTATACGAAAGTTGATTCCTAATGTTTGAAAACTTGGTATTTGATGTAAATAAAATAACGTTAAAATTATTTCTTATTCCTGAGTTAAATTCTTTTTTCTTCCTCCATCTGCTGTAATTAATCTTTTTTCTGTTTTGGCGTTGGCGGAGCCTAGCGGCAGCTACATCGCCTCTTTTTTTTCTGATTCTATTATTTGGGCATTTTCTATTAATTTTATTAGCTGTTTGTCAGTAATACCAATAATTCTTTTTGTTGATGAGTGGATGGTTATAAATATATTCTAAAATTGGATTCATTTGGGATACTACATACATAAATGGTTTTGATGATTTTACCTGATTTTCTATTTTGGAGATATCTATTGCTTCTAGTAGCTGAAATTTTGGTACATGATGCAAATAATATAACGTCAAAATTATTTCTTCCCCCTTGCTTAAAGACTTTTTTCTTGCTCCTCCTACCTTGATTAATATCTTTTCTTGACTAGCGTTAGCGTTAGCGATGCGGAGCATTATCGCCTGTCTTTTTTTTATTCAACTTTTTGAGCATTTTCTATTAATTTTATTAGTTGTTTATCTGTAATACCAATAATTTTTTTTGTTGATGAGTGGATGATTATAAATATATTCTAATACATTAGACTAATTGCCAAAAGTAATTATCTACTTAGGTAACACTTCAGTTATTAAGTAATTAAACTATCCTAATATTTTTTTTGCTAATTTGAGCATATTTAATATGAATTATTATTATTTTTACTTCTCCCCCACTCCCCCACTCCTATACTCCCATACTCAAGAAAATGTAGAAAAGTTTTTGAGAAATGGTGTTATTTATTTGGGGACAGCGTATATATAGCGCTGTGCGCAGGCAACAGGCAACAGGCAACAGGCAACAGGGGGAATAAAAATCTGATAATATAAGACTTTTAGCTATTGGACAGTTCTTGTAATTTGTAAATATGCCAGCGCACATTGCTATATAATTGGTCACTACAATTTTACCTTAATTTTGATTTTGGAGATGTCTAATGAAAAGCGCTGTAAAGATACATGATATAAATCAACATTTTGCTTCCTTTTATCTGAGGATATATTTTGATGATAAAAATAGGCAATTATAGTAGTTTAACTTAAAAATGAGACGTTTTTTCGTCTGAAACTCTCTCATAGCAAGAAAGCTTTGTCTCAATCTAAAGTAAATGACTATAATTTTGTGTGTCTACTAAATGCCTGGGCAAAAACTTACAGCGCTTTTCACTCGAGTAGACCAGAAGGTTAGTCATCTATTGTGGAATTCGCAGCCCTCGTTTCACCTACCACCTAACTTTTTAACTGTGGTTTACCCATCTAAAAACTGCCGTAGTTTCCATGCCGATGTCTATGGGTCGTGCTCATCTTTCATACTATCAATAGTTTTGATAATCTTTTCGTATTCTTGTCGCTTTCCTTGTTGTTGATAAATTTCTGCTGCTTTGTGTAAATCATCAAGAGCAGCTTGAAAGTTTCCTAATTTCATATATCCTTCACTACGAAAAGAATAAGCGTGACCTAGATTAGGATTAATATCTAAAGCACTGCTTTGATCCTTAACCGCTTGAGCATAGTCTTTTAACTTCATATAAATTAGCCCTCGGTTAATATAAGCGTCTATTTTTCTCGGATACAATTTTAATACTTCGTTATAGTCTAGAATAGCTTGCTGCAAATCTCCCATTTCACAGTGAATTAAGCCCAAATTATAGTAGGCTAAACCATAGTTGGGGTTGATTTTTAGCGCTGCTTGACAATCAGCGATCGCCTCAGAAAAGCTTCCTAATTTCAAACGAGCTAAACCTCGATTATTATAAGCAGGAACATAGTTGGGACCAATGCGAAGAGTCTCGCCAAACTCATCAATAGCTCCCTGAAAATCTCCTGTTTGAAAGCGAGCATTTCCGAGATTATTATGTGCTTCGGCATAGTTAGGATTAATTTGTAGAGCTATCTCAAAGTCTTTCATTGCGCCTTTTATATCTCCTAATCTAAATTTGGTAAAGCCTCGGTTATTATGACCTTCGGCATAGTTAGGATTAATTTGTAGAGCTGTTTCAAAGTCTTTCATTGCCCCTTTTATATTTCCCATTCTCAGACGTACAATGCCAAGGTCGTTATAAGCTTGATGATATTGGGAGTTGAGATGTATGGCGGTCTGAAAATCAGCGACTGCTCCAGGAAAATTTCCCAGACTTCGCTGAGTGTTACCTCGATGATAAAAAGCTTCTGCATTTTTGGGTTGAAGTTGTACTGCACGGTTTAAATCTTCTAGGGCGCCACGATGTTCTCCAAGATCGAAACGAACTATACCTCGTTTGATATAAGCATCCATATAGTTAGGATTAATTTGTATAACCTGGTTAAAATCTTTTAGGGAGCCATTGTTATCTCGCATCAAACGGCGAACTACAGCTCGGTTGTAAATGGCTTCAGGATGTTTAGGATTAAGTTTAATTGCTTCGTTGAAGTCGGCGATCGCTCCTTTTGTATCTTTCATGTCAAACTTAACAGCACCTCGTTGGGTATAAGCATCTACAACTTGAGGATTGAGTTTTAATAATGTGGTAAAATCATTAATTGCACCTTGCCTATCTCCCAGGGAACGACGGGCAATACCTCGATTATAGTAAGCTTCTATTTTTGTGGGATTAAATTTTATTGCTCGATCATAATCTGCGATGGCTCCTTGTGGGTCTCCTGCTTTAAAATGAACTACTCCTAAGTTATGGTAAATTTGAGAGTCTTGAGGATTAAATTTCAGAGCTTGAGAAAAAAAATCTATGGCTTGATTTAACTTGCCTAATTCTGCATAAGTTGCCCCTAAATTATGATAATTTTGGAGGTCTTTTGGTTCAAGTTTTAATGCTTTGTGAAAATTTGCTATTGCTGCCTTTAAGTTTCCCAATTGAGCCATTGCAATACCTTTGTTTTTGTAAAATTGATGATTATTTGGGTCTAGTATTATTGCTCGGTTATAGTTTTCTATAGCGCCAGTATTATCTCTTTTTTGTAGTTTAATTAGTCCTTGTTTATGTAGTTCGTTTACTCCTCGAAGGCGGCATTTTTTTGCTTTTTCTTCCATTCCTGCTATTTGATATTGAGTAATAGCTTTTTCCCATTGTTTTTTGTTTTCAAATTCTTTGGCTCTACACAATGCTGCTTTCTGAGGAATTTTGGCTAAGTCATATTTATCAGCAGCTTTAATCCATTGTTTTTTCTCTTCAAATTCAATAGCTTGGTATTCTGCTTTTTTTTCGGGAATATTCATTTTACAGCGTTTATAATTAGCAAAGTTTTCGAGTTCTTTCCATTTCTTTGCTGCTGCTAACCATTCTAAATTTACTTCTAAGTTGTAAGCTTCACAAATTTTTTGCCTCTGATTTTCTCCAATTTTTCCCCAACATTTTGCTGCTGATTGCCATTTTTTTAATTTCTCAAATAGTAGTGCTGCTTCTTGCCATTCTCTTAACTCAAGAAAAATTTTTGCTGCTTCATCATAAGCTTGTTTTTGAATTAATAATTTGGCTTGAGCTTGTTTTTCTAAAGTTAGATCGCCGGATTTAGTAAAACATTCTTTTGCTTGTTGATAGAATCCTGCTTTTAAATAATATTCCCCTTGTTTACGCCATATTTCTGAACTAGGATTTACTCGGTCGCTTCTTACTAATTCGGGAATTATTGACTGAAATAAACCTTGAAATTCTGGTTCTTGCCAGAGGGTACTAAGCTGTGATTCCCAAATATTTAATATTCTACTAGCACGGGTAATTGCTACATAAAGTAAGTTTAATTCTAGTTGAAATGCTGGTTTTTCTTTTTCTTTTATTAAGCCACCTCGTATGACTTTACCCCAAAGTTTTTTTGTAGGCTGAAAAAATTCTACGAGAAAAACTGTATCAAATTCTAATCCTTTGATTTCTTCAATTGTAAAAACAAAACTAGAATTTAGTTCAGCTCTAATTTTTTCTTTATCTGATTCTTGTCTGACTAAAATAGCATCACCAGGATATAAAGATGTTTCTTTTAATGTTTTTATTAATGTTTGATAATCTGCTGAAATCGTCCTAGCTAATTGACCCTTACTACTATTTGTCGTCGAATAATTTCCTTTAGGTTCTCCTAAGTATCGAGAGCGTAATTTTAGTAGTTTATTCGCTAAATTTACTAAACTTCCTACACTACGAAAATTAAACTTTAGGGTTTGTCTATCTACTTTTCTGTGAGGATAAAATTTATCTTTTAGTTTTTCCCATTGAAAACCACTAGGACTAATCATCTGATAAGAGTCTCCAGCAAAAAATAAATTTCCATTGGGATTAACTAACTTAAATAATAACTCTAATTGTATTTCTGTAAAATCTTGCACTTCATCACAAACAATCAGATCGTATTTTTCACTATGATTATTTTCAATCAATTTCAACACTTGTCTGACTAAATCTATTTCATCATATAATTTTTCTTTTTGAAGTTTTTTTTGATACCATCTTGCAATTTTATAGATTTCTCTACGATGTCTTTCCTCCAGACAAGTCATACTATTTTTACTGATTTCTTCGTAAGCTTTTTCAGACAAAATATCTTCTGTTATAGATAGTTGTTTTCCTTTAATAGCACTTCTAATTTCTTCCCACACTAAAGACGTTGAATATTGTTTTTTTCGAGGATGTGCCTTGTACATTTCCGAGAAAACTTGATAGTTTACTTCATTTTGAACGTAATATTCTTGATGATAGCTACTCAGAATTTCCAAACATAGTTCCTGAAGATTTTTAAACTCAAAAATTATTTGACTTATTTGATTATTTTCTGCTTTTTCTAATTCACTATCTGCGACTATTTTATAAAATTGTTCTTCTGCATTATTAACCAGCAAATTATTATAGGCTATATATAAACGTTTCCCTGAATTTTTATACTCTCTTTTTTGCAGCATTCTATATAATGCCACTGTGGTTTTGCCTGTACCAGCACTACCATTTAATAAAAGATTTCCTGAAAGTCTAGCAAGTTCATATTCTTCTGCTGTCAACTTTAAAGGTAAATCTGTATTTTGCTCAATAATTGCTTTTTGCCATTCCGTTTCTGACTCTAATACTCGCCACTGAATATTTCCTAACAATTCATCATCTGTAAAATCTGAATTAAGTTCTAACTCTAGAGCTTCTACTATGTCAATCTTTGTTTTTTCTGCTGCTGAATATTGATTATTTCCATCTGCGTAATTATCTAAATTTTTAAAGTCGCTAGTTTCTAAAACCACTTCCACTTCTTCTGTTTCTAACCATTCTGAATCAGGACTTTTATTCCTCGCTTTAGCACGTCGTGATACATCATCATGGTCTACACAAATATCTTGAATTACCAGATAAACTTGCGTCCTTCCTGTTTCTGGTTGCGATGACTTATTGTAGGTAAAAATTAAGCGACTAGCACTGTTAATTCTAGCTTCCCATACTCTTTTATTGATTCCCTTCAGCTTTTTAACCCGCAATCCACCATCAAATTTTTGCTGCTTCAGTTTTTTAATACATTCCCATACTTTTTTTTGTAAATTACTTTCCACATCTTTTCGGAGAAATTCAACTATATCAGGATGTAAAACAGCAGGCAGTAACATACATTGACTTTATTACTCTTCGATATTTATAATAATAAATAGTTTAACACAGTACTATTTTTCATGTAATCTACGAAAGTAGAAGAAGGAAGAAGGAAGAAGGAAGAAGGAAGAAGCAAAAAGTGGATTGGGACTCAAACCCCAACCAATTGTTAACACCCTCAGACGGTGGGGTATTAAACCCAAAATCAAAAGATAAATTACTATCTCTATTTGTTCATTTTCTACTGAGCGGAGAAGAGTAAAATTCTAATCTTATAGCGATCGACTCAATAGACCTCTTTGGAAAAAAGGGAGTAGGGAGTAGAGAGTAGGGAGTAGGGGGAAAGAATTGATAATTTCTACGGGATAATTGATTTGATTTTTTATTATTGGAGATGTTTAATAATCTCACAAATAATTGAACAATAAACAAAAAAAATAATCTGAAGTTCTTATCAGCTCAAGTTTTCAGACAATAAGTATTACTCAATAAATATTAGTTTTGACGATCGGATAAATGTATTAAATAGTACAGTAATATATATTTTTCTATGTTAAAGGCTGAAGAATTAAGAAAATGGTAAATAGCTAATTAGTCAAAGTGTTGGAATTCAATGAGCAAAGATAAGAAATTCAACTCAAAAATATCTTTAACTGGCAATGTTAAAATTATCAACTATAGCAATCCTAAATAAGTTGTGACAAATCAAAAAGTAGATAAAAAAACTGAAACTCCCACCTGTTCCCTGTTCCCTAAAAGCGGTAAGATTTTTATACACAAATAAAATAGAATTGCTATAGCTAAACTCAAATTCTTAAAAAGTATGACCTTTATTCTCACCAACGATGATGGAATTAATGCTCCTGGCATTAAAGCACTTTGGGAAGCTGTCAATAATGTCAATTTACCTTTAGCATCTTCTAAAAAAAGTATAATTGTCGCTCCTCAAGAACAATTATCTGGCTGTGGACATCAAGTTACGACTCAAGAACCAATTAATATCCAAACTCTGTCTGAGGTTGAGTATGCGATCGCCGGTACACCAGCAGATTGTACTAGAATTGCCCTAACACACATCGACAATAATGTCAAATGGGTACTTTCAGGTATTAACTCAGGGGGTAACATGGGTGTAGATGTCTACATATCTGGTACAGTAGCAGCAGTAAGGGAAGCAGCATTCCACAGAATTCCAGGAATCGCCCTTTCTCAATATCGTCAAGCAAAAAAACCTGTGAATTGGGAAAGAGTAACTCGTTTAGCAGAAATAGTATTAGCAGATTTACTCAACCGCCCCCTTGAACCAGGAGCTTTTTGGAATGTAAACTTTCCTTATTTAGAACCCGAAGCACCAGATCCAAAAATGGTATTTTGCACACCATCAACCCAACCATTACCAGTAGCTTATCAAATGGAAGGAGAAGATTTTTATTATACCGGAAAATATGGAGAACGCGACCGCACTCCTGGTACGGATGTAGATGTTTGCTTTGCTGGTAATATTGCGATTACCAAGATTCAACTTTAATCAACTATTAAACATTTATATTATGTCCGGTTGAATAGTTATAAATAACTAGAGAGAAGTCAGAAGTCAGTCCTCAGGAGTCAGTAGGGAAAAACAAGGAAGAAGAAGAAATGAAGGGGAAATAAGAAAGAAGAAGAGGAGAAAATTTTTTCATCACTAATTATCCGGACATGATAGTTATAGCTTGCTGATTAATTCTCAAAGGATTGATAGATAAAGGTAAGTGCCTTTTTAGAACAAAAAAAAGTGCAACAATATTTAAGCTGGAGCGACCAAAAAGTTAGCATTTTGAGCAGACAAGGGTAGAAAAATTCAAGGACAAAATATTCGACCACATCCTTTGTAATTCCTGTTTCTCCTGTCTCCTGTCTCCTGTCTCCTGACTCCTACCCTCACCCAAAGGCGTTGGTAAAGCGCGGGTATGATATTAATCTTAATTACTTAGGAGTCAACCCACCCCTAACCCCTCCCAGGAGGGGGAGGACCGATTCAGGAGGGAAGAAAGAAGAAGAAATAAGGAATAGAAGGAGAAAGTTTTTTGTTTGCACTCTTATCCGGACAATATATCATACCTCTTTTCACCAACACCGAATTTAATTTTGACTTTGCACAGACCTGATACCAGAAGGAGGAATTTGCTCAATATTAATCAAAGACTTAATGACCGACTTAACAATAGGAGCTGCCACCTTTCCCCCACTACCCTTAATAGGTTCATCAATAACCGCCAAAACCACATAACGGGGAGACTCCATTGGTAAAATACCAACAAAACTCGTAATCTTAGCCTTCTTAGAATAACCCCCAGTCTCAGAAGCTTTTTGAGCCGTACCAGTTTTACCCGCAATTCGATATCCACGAATTTTGGCTCTTTTACCAGTACCACTTTCAACCACCCTTTCCATCATTGCCAATACTTCTGTCGTAGTCTTAGAAGAAAACACCTGTCTAGGACTTGGCAAAGACAACTGCCAATATGGTTGTCCTTTACTATCAAACAAACCACGCATCACATGAGGCGTCACTAACTTACCCCCATTTGCTAAAGCTGCATTAAGCTGTGCTAGTTGTAGAGGAGTAAGAGAAAATCCCTGGCCAAAAGCAGTAGTAGCAGCTTCCACTGGTACCATTAAAAACTGGTTGCGGCCCTTTAAAATACTCGGTGCTTCAAAGGGAAGGTCTGTACCAGTAGTACCTCCTAATCCTAAGCGTTTAAGGCCATCATAGAAAACAGCTCGAGGCATTTGTTCAACAATTTTCACCATACCTACATTACTGGAGTGTTGAATAATCTCAGTCACAGTGCGTGCCCCACCGCTACCATCGGAGTTAAATATAGGCCAATTTCCGATGACTATTCTACCTGTGTCGTAAAATACACTATCTCCCTCAATTGCTCCTACTTCTAAAGCTAAGGCCACATTTACTGGTTTAAAAGTAGAACCTGGCTCATAAACATCTGTTACAGCCCAATTTTTGAATAGTGTTACGTCATAGTTATAGTATTGATTGGGGTCATAAGAAGGTTCTGATACTAGAGAGAGTATAGAACCATCATTAGCGTCCATCACTATCACAGTACCTCGTTTGGCCTCATACTCTTCTAATTGTTCTTTGAGGATAGTTCGTGTTGCTCGTTGCAAGCGAGAGTCAATAGTTAGATGCAAAGAAAGGTCATCTAACTGTAGAAAACCTGTAGTTAGTTTGTCTGGAACAAGAACACCTTTGATTAAGCGCCGAAATTGGATTTTTGGTACAGAGCGCTCTAAGAGATTTTGTTGGCTATATTCAATCCCAGCTTGACCTATACTTTCTCCATCTACATATCCTACTACTTCAGCAGCTAGTTCTTTTTGAGGATAAACACGTTGTGGATGTTGAATTAATTCTAAGCCATCAACAAATAAATTAGTAATTTTATCTGTAGTTTCTTGAGGTATGAAGTCGGCAACTTTTATACCTGTCTCTCTTTCATTGAACATTTGGAGTAGGTCATTTGAAGTTAGGGTTTTCTCTAAATTTGCTCCTTCTAAAATAGTTGATAATTGATAAGCAACTTCTTGTTTTGAACGATTAAAAATTTGGGGATGAGCATAGAGGGTATAGGCTATTTTATCAATTGCTAAAGTATTGCCATTTCTATCAACTATTGGGCGTCTGGGAACGAAAGGAATTGATTCTTCAGTTTGCTGGTGTTTTGCTTGTTCTTGTAATGCTTTGCCTCGCAACACTTGTAAGTAGAATAGGTTAATTATTAATCCTAATAAGCCAAGTATTAAAAGTACCCAGACCTGGTAAAGTCTAGATTTTTGACATTTTTCTGGTTTTTGGCGAGAGGGCATTGATAATAATTTTTGATGAGTATTTTTGACAGAATATGTTTCACTTTGAGACTTTTTATTTTTGAGTTTAGAACTAGATTGTTCTGTTTGTTTGTTTTTGAAATACTTACGACGAACTTGAGTATTTGAAGTATAGTTATAACCAGACATTTGAGTTATTTATTAATAATAATTAATCAGGAAAGAAGAAGCATTAATTTGTGGTTAAATCTCTAATTTAATGTAAGCAACTTTAAGAAGTGGGAGATTTAAACCCTTGCCTTCTTTAATTTTCTTCCTTTGAGTTAAATATTAACTAATTTAGTTGTTTGCTTGTTTGTGAAGCCATCAATGGTCAAAAAAATCTACAGATAGAGCGAAGAAGACTTATCCGTGGAGAAGGACAAATGCTTTCAGTCTTCCAAGAATGTTGATTAATTAATGGGGTAAAAGTATGGGTTCCACGAAACTGTTGATTTTCAAGTAATATTATGTCCGGTAATACCAATTATTAATACTAATGATCTGTTTAATTAGACTCTCAAATAAATGTCTATGACTAATACTAATACTCCGAAATGATGGACGATGTATTCCTACTTAGGAATAGAGTTATTCTGTATTTTCCAGAGTGCTCTGTATTCAACGGCCATGATACAAGGAAGCATTTATCAGTAAGCAAAGTATTGTTTGATTAAGTGCTTGAAGAAGTAGTAAGTAGTTGATAGTTGGTAGAGCTGAGAATGGGGTCAATGGTAATTCTCACCTCATCAACCCTATTAAAACTGCAGGTGATGGTGGGTTATTAAACCAATAAGGGAAAAGATCGAGCTTAGGTTTAAATCCTCACTGTCTACACAGCTCATAGTTTCAGGCAGGATTCAAATCCCCAAAAAGCATTCCGTAAGAAATGCTATTTAATATCCCACTGGTGTTTTGAGCAGATATTTATGACCAGAAGTAGATTCTAGATAAGGTTTAGGAGCATTAGGAGCAGGACGTGGAGGTGCTGGGTCTAAAAATATCCGCTTTACAGAATTTTGTGAAACTAAACCATTATCAGAATTTGAAGCTTGTTCAGCTATTTGATTTTTCAATAACTCATTAGCCACACTTATCTGTTGTTCTTTTTGTCTAAGTTTTTGTAATTTTTGATATTCTGTCGTCCATTTCGACTGACCATAAATTGTCCAGCCATAAATTGCTACACTGGTACTTGCTAATAATACTGTTACCATGGATGAAGTTAGTTGTGTCGCCATCAAAGATTTTAACCAGAGTGGTTTGGACTTAGGTAAGGATATGACTTGAGCCAAATTCTGTTCTTGAATTATTTGTGAGTCCCTACTATTTTCTGAAGCATAGCTACTATGAGATAAATTTTCTTCATACGTTAGTTTTTGTCGGCGAGCTGATTTTTTTGAGACGACAGACAAATTTGTTTTTGGGGACTTATTGTTTGGGGCTAAAAATGTACTTCTAACTGCAACCATATAATTTACCTATACTGACATCTAATTTATAAGCATACAAAATATAACAGTATCTAATTTTGAGTATATGTTTTAATTTCCCATTCAAATTTTAATTTGAATTTTTATATCTATCAGCTTCTAAGTTATTTGATTGATAGTTTTAGTTGTATTTCCTACCTTGACAATTATTGTAAAAGATTATCTATTATATCAGATTACTTTAATTGTATATGAAAAATTTTGAAGCTAAAACTTTTAAATAGCAATGTTAATATACCAATTTAGTTCTTATTTAATCGATCGTAATTTATTTTGAATAGCTATACAACATTTAGTCGTACAAATTAATATTAATCTTAGTTAATATTTTCCCAATTGTAATTAAACTGCAAAGTATCTATGCTGATTTAGATACAATTTCCCATCAAATTTAATTTTTTAATAGTCGATCGCATTTGTCATAAAATCCATTTAAATGTCCCAATAGTCACCGATTAAATAGACAAAAATTTAATTTAAAGGAAGAATAGATAAATAAAGACAAAACACATAGAGGTATATAGAAAATAGAATTATATAAGCTTCTTTTAGGGATAATTTTCTCTTTAATGTCGAGAGAATATCTGCACCATAAGGTACATTTTCCTGACACAAAGCTGACGCTTTTTCCTACAGAATGCTGCCTCTTAGATCAAATCTTACGCATTTTTGCTACACCTTATTGAGAACAGGGAGTAGCAGTGCGACCCCGCGACGACGACAGTCGCAAGTAGTCCAAACCCGACGTTCCCCTTCCGGGACCATAGGGAACAGTCTCCTCACCATGGGAATACCGACCAAGAGAGGGAAAGTGCACCAAGATAGGGAGTAAGTGAATAACGAATTTGTATTCATAATTTGTATACTTAACATTAATTGTGTAAAACAAAAAATCCTTTTATAACTATTGAGCGTGTCAGAAGCACTTGTCATGGTAAAAAGGTGAAAGTTGAATTATTGTTTAACCCTTAGACATTAGCTGTGTATGCCCAATATTTGGAGAATATGTGCTAATAAAGCATCGACTAGCATATCTTTTCCCATTCTGGAGCCTTCCTAATTAATTGTTAACAAAATTATATTGACAAACATGACGATTTCTGCAGACCAAGTTAACCAAATAGTTTGGAACCATCACCATGACCCTTTTCAAGTCCTTGGTGTCCATCAGATAGAACAAGATGGCAAAACTGTGACAGTAATCCGAGCCTACCAACCAAGTGCTGAAGCTGTCTCGGTCATTTCACCGGTAGATCGGAAAGAATACCCAATGCAGTCAGTCCATAATCCACATTTCTTTGAATGTGTAATAGACGTTCCAGAACTGGCCAACTATCAACTCAAAATCAAAGAAGGAGAACACGAACGAGTCATCTACGACTCCTACGCTTTCCGCTCTCCGAAACTCACAGACTTCGACCTTCAACTCTTTGGAGAAGGAAACCATCACCGCATCTACGAAAAACTAGGGGCACATATCACTGAAGTTAACGGAGTCAAAGGAGTCTATTTTGCTGTTTGGGCACCCAATGCTCGTAACGTTTCAATTTTAGGAAACTTCAACTATTGGGATGGTCGTAAACACCAAATGCGGAAAGGCCACACAGGTATCTGGGAATTATTCATTCCTGATATTAGCCCTGGAGAACACTACAAATATGAGGTGAAAAACTGGGAAGGACATATCTACGAAAAAAGTGACCCTTATGGATATCAACAGGAAGTAAGGCCCAAAACAGCTTCCATTGTTGTTGACCTAGACTCATATACTTGGAATGACCAAGAATGGATGGAGAAACGTCGCCATACCGACCCCCTCACTCAACCTATTTCTGTCTATGAATGCCACCTGGGTTCTTGGATTCATGCCTCTGCTGCTGAACCTGCTAAACTGCCTGATGGGAAAACTGAGGCTGTAGTTCAAGTCTCGGAACTCAGACCTGATGCTCGTTTTCTTACCTACCGAGAATTAGCAGATCGCCTGGTTTCCTATGTTAAAGATTTAGGCTACACCCATATTGAAATGTTGCCTGTAGCAGAACATCCTTTTGATGGTTCTTGGGGTTATCAGGTAACAGGATTTTTTGCCCCTACTTCTCGCTACGGTAATGCTGAAGATTTCATGTACTTTGTGGACAAATGCCATGAAAATGGTATTGGCGTAATTGTAGACTGGGTACCGGGACATTTTCCAAAAGATGGACATGGTTTAGCGTTCTTTGATGGTACTCATCTCTATGAACATCCAGACCCCCGCAAAGGCGAACACAAGCAATGGGGTACTTTAGTATTTGACTATGGTCGTAATGAAGTCCGTAATTTCCTAGTTGCAAATGCACTTTTCTGGTTTGAAAAGTATCACATTGATGGTTTTAGGGTAGATGCGGTTGCTTCTATGGTCTACCACAACTATATGAGACCCGACGGTGAATGGGTTGCTAACCAATACGGAGGTGTAGAATATATCGAAGCTGCTGATTTCCTCCGTCAGGTTAATCATTTGATTTTTGGTTACTATCCTGGTACTCTCTGCATTGCAGAAGAATCTACTGCCTGGCCAATGGTAACTTGGCCTACTTATGTTGGTGGTTTGGGCTTCAACCTCAAGTGGAACATGGGTTGGATGCACGATATGCTGGACTATTTTGAAATGGACCCTTGGTTCCGACAGTTCCACCAGAATAATGTTACTTTCAGTATTTGGTATCACCACAGTGAGAATTATATGTTAGCTCTGTCTCACGATGAGGTTGTACATTGTAAGAGTAATATGTTGGGTAAAATGCCTGGGGATGATTGGCAGAAGTTTGCTAATGTTCGGGCGTTGTTTGCTTATATGTTTACCCACCCTGGTAAGAAAACTATGTTTATGGGGATGGAGTTTCCTCAATGGGGTGAATGGGATGTTTGGGGCGATTTAGAATGGCATTTGCTCCAATTTGATGCTCACCAAGGAATGAAGCGATTTTTCCGGGATGTGAATCACCTCTATCGTTCTCAACCTGCTTTGTATGAACAAGATTGTAATGAGGAAGGATTCCAGTGGATAGATTGTAGTGATAATAATCATAGTGTGGTGTCGTTTATTCGTCGCGCTAAAGATGGGAACGAATTTGTGGTAGCGGTTTGCAATTTTACTCCTCAACCCCATAGTCACTATCGTATCGGTGTACCTGAACCAGGGTTCTATACTGAAATATTTAATAGTGATGCTGGTAATTATGGTGGCAGCAATATGGGTAATTTGGGTGGTAAGTGGACTGATGATTGGTTCTTCCATAGTTATCAACAGTCTTTGGATTTATGTTTGCCTCCTTTGGGTATTTTAGTCTTGAAGTTAGACCGGGAGAAAACGTTAGCAGTGATGGACCAGTCTCAGGAGACAGAAACTGAAACTGAAACTGTTTCTGAAAGTTAAATGACTGAGAGCTATTACTGAAGCTGAAACTATTTCTGAAGGTTAAATGACTGAGAGCTATTAAAGCAAAATTGAAAAGATGGCATTGCATAAATGCGGGATGATTTTAATAGTTTTGTAGTCTTGTAATCTTGTAGTCTTGTAATCTTGTGGAATGGGCATCTTGCCCGTTCCTCTCCCCTAACTGAAAATAATATAACAGAGGAGAATATGCTTGGTTTATCATCAGTATTTCAGTGTAAAAAGTCTCAGCCTAGAGGTGATATAGTTTTTGTTCATGGTTTGGCTGGCCACCCCTGGGGTACATGGCATCCTCAAAGCAAAAGAGATAATCAAGATTTGGACTTTTGGCCGTTTTGGTTGGGGGAGGAATTACAAGCAAATGTCTGGACTTTTGGATATGATACGCCTCGCTTTGGATATGTTGGTCAGGGAATGCCCCGTTTTGACCTAGCAAGTAATTTACTGGAATATCTTGACGTTAATGATATAGGCGATCGCCCCCTGATATTTGTGACTCACAGTATGGGTGGGTTGGTTGTTAAAGATTTAATTCGTACAGCTCAAAATTTTGATGCTAAAAAAGCTATTATCAAACAGACTCAAGGGATTGTATTTTTATCCACTCCCCATCAAGGCTAACATTTGGCTAATTTAATTGATAATTTTAATGAACCTATCCCAGTAATAAGATTTTTGCTAAAAACCCTAAATATTTTGAGAGTTAAAAACGAAAAATTAAGCTTTTAAAGTATATTTAATTTCAACAAATAAGCCTGTTAAAAATAGTGGGATAGGTTCAATGTTTTGACGAGAGCAACAGTCAATATTCAGGAATTAAAACTGCATACGCCTCAGTTACGCCAACTTAATGAGTGGTATCGACAAAACGTTGATAACTTAGGAATTAAAACTCAGGTATTCTATGAAACTCAACCCATGAGAGGGGTTTTGGTTGTGGATGAGGATAGCGCTAACCCAGGAATTAAGGATGTCAAACCTGTTGCTATTCCAGCAGACCACAATTCTATTGCTAAACTTGGAAAAAATGATTTGGTTTATCTTTCTGTAAAAAAATTTGTGAAAAAATGTTTTCCAACTCTAGTTACAACAGAACAGTTAGAATTGACTTATTCCAAGCACCACCTCTACCAAGATACTATGTAGACCGCCCGGAATACAGTGACAATTTAAAGGCTAACCTACTGAAAAATTCATCGGATACCCAAGCTATTGTGGTGACAGCTATCCACGGTTTGGGTGCTGTGGGTAAATCTACTCTGGCCACGGCTTTAGCTTATGATGACGAGGTACAATCTCGTTTTTCTGATGGTATTCTCTGGGTAACTTTGGGTCAAGAACCTAATATTCTGCCGATGCTCAGTGGTTGGGTGCAAGCATTGGGTGACTATAATTTCAAACCAACAAGTGTGGAGGCGACTGCTAATCATTTACGGACTTTACTTTATGACAAATCTGTGCTATTGGTGGTCGATGATGCTTGGAGTCCAGACCATGCTCAAATATTTAATCTCGGTGGTCCGCGCTGTCAGGTTTTGGTCACGACAAGGGAAAAGGCGATCGCCGATTTCTTAAAAGCTGAAACTTACAGTCTGGATGTGATGACTTTATCCCAGTCAATGCAACTTCTCACTCAAAAGTTAGGGTGTGAAATTACGGGAGAGGAAGCAAAACAGGCGGAGGCTTTAGTTAAGGAACTGGGATATTTGCCTTTAGCTTTGGAGTTGGCAGCAGCTCAAGTTGCGGATGGTATGTCTTGGGGAGTGCTGTTAGAGGATATTCAAGGGGAAATTGTTGAGTTAAAAACCTTGGATAGAGAAGGTGCAGAGGATGTTACTGATGAGGCTAGTTTAAAACGGTTGAGTTTGACTGCTTCCTTGAATTTGAGTATTAAGCAACTGCCACAGGAAACCAGGGATAATTTTATTTGGTTGGGAATATTGCCGGAGGATGTTCAGATTACTCCAGGAATGACGGCGGTACTTTGGGAGTTGGATGAACAGGATGCGAGGGATAAGTTGGGGTATTTGCGGAATAAGGCGTTGTTGTTAGATGGTGTGATTTTAGCTGATGGCAAGTCTACTTATCGTTTACATGACTTATTTCACGATTTAGCACGTTATTTGTTGAGTGCGTCGTTACATCCGACAGAAGAAAGTAATTTGTCGGGGTTGGGTATTAGTCTAACTGAAGCTCACGGAATATTTTTAGAGAAATACAGAAGGTTAACAGATAATAATCTTTGGCATACCTTACCCAATGATGGTTATATTCATCAGCATCTAGTTTGGCATTTGGAAAAAGCAGGGAAAATAGAGGAAATTCATGGGTTATTAGCGGAGGAGTCGAAAAGTGGGGGTAATGCTTGGTATGAAACGTGCGAACATTTGGGCAAACCCGGGCTGTTTATTAATAATGTGGGTCAAGCTTGGGAGTTGGCAGAAATTGACTCAGATGAAGGTAGGTTGCCTGAAGTTATTAGTTGGCAATGTCGTTATGCTTTGATAACTGCTTCTATTAATAGTTTGGCAGGGAATTTACCAATAGATTTGTTGGTGGCTTTGGTTAAACATGATTTCTGGTCTCCCGAACAAGGGTTAGTCTACGCATTACAAAAGCCAAATCCAGAGGATAAAGTAGACTCTCTAGCAAAATTAGTTGATTATTTGCCAGCCAACTTAAAAAAACTAGCTATTTCAGAAGCTCTGTCTGCTGCTCGACAGATTTGGGATCAGAGAAATCACGTCCCAGTTCTTAGTGTTTGGGCTAATAAATTGACATCAGAATTATTACCAGAAGCACTAACTTTGGCTCGACAGATTAGGGATGATGGATATCGCGCCGAAGTTCTCAAAGCTTTGGCCGATAAATTAACACCAGAGTTATTACCAGAAGCACTGGGTATTGCTCGACAAATTAGGGATGAGTACCATCGCGCCGAAGTTCTCAAAGCTTTGGTTGATAAATTTCCCGAATTATTACCAGAAGCACTGACTACTACTCGACAGATTCAGGATGAGTTTCGTCGCGCCCAAGTTCTTAGTGCTTTGGCTAATAAATTACCACCAGGGTTATTACCAGAAGCACTGGCTGCTGCTCGACAGATTCAGTTTGAGTATAGTCGCACCCAAGCTATCTGTGCTCTGGCTGATAAATTTCCACCAGAATTATTACCAGAAGCACTAGCTGTTGCTCGACAAATTAGGGATGAGAGATTTTGCGCCGAAGTTCTCAAAGCTATGGCTGATAAATTTCCACCAGAATTATTACCAGAAGCACTGGCTGCTGCTCGACAGATTCAGGATGAGGATGATCGCGCCGAAGCTCTCAAAGCTATGGCTGATAAATTTCCACCAGAATTATTACCAGAAGCACTGGCTGCTGCTCGACAAATTAGGGATGAGTATAGTTGCGCCCAAGTTCTCAAAGCTATGGCTGATAAATTTCCCGAATTATTACCAGAAGCACTGGCTGTTGCTCGACAGATTCAGGATGAGGATCATCGGGCCGAAGCTCTCAAAGCTATGGCTAATAAATTACCACCAGAGTTATTACCAGAAGCACTGGCTGCTGCTCGACAAATTAGGGATGAGTATAGTTGCGCCCAAGTTCTCAAAGCTATGGCTGATAAATTTCCCGAATTATTACCAGAAGCACTGGCTGTTGCTCGACAGATTCAGGATGAGGATCATCGGGCCGAAGCTCTCAAAGCTATGGCTAATAAATTACCACCAGAGTTATTACCAGAAGCACTGGCTGCTGCTCAACAGATTGAGTCTCACAGATATCGCGCCGAAGTTCTCAGTGCTTTAGCTGATAAATTTCCCGAATTATTACCAGAAGCACTGGCTGTTGCTAGACAGATTCAGGATGAAATATATCTGGCCAAAGCTCTCAAAGCTATGGCTAATAAATTACCACCAGAGTTATTACCAGAAGCACTGGCTGCTGCTCAACAGATTGAGTCTCACGGATATCGCTCCCAAGTTCTCAGTGCTTTAGCTGATAAATTACCACCAGTATTATTACCAGAAGCACTAGCTGCTGCTCGACAGATTGAGTCTCACGGATATCGCGCCCAAGTTCTCAGTGCTATGGCTGATAAATTACCACCAGAGTTATTACCAGAAGCACTGGCTGCTGCTCGACAGATTAGGGATGAGTACCATTGCGCCAAAACTCTCAAAGCTATGGCTGATAAATTACCACCAGAATTATTACCAGAAGCACTGGGTATTGCTCGACAGATTGAGTCTCACGGATATCGCGCCGAAGTTCTCAATGCTTTGGCCGATCAATTTCCCGAATTATTACCAGAAGCACTAGCTGCTGCTCGACAAATTAGGGATGAGCATAGTCGCGCCCAAGTTCTTAGTGCTTTGGCTGATAAATTACCACCAGAATTATTGCCAGAAGCACTGGCTGTTGCTCGACAAATTAGGGATGAGCATAGTCGCGCCGAAGTTCTCAAAGCTTTAGCTGATAAATTACCACCAGAGTTATTGCCAGAAGCACTGGGTGTTGCTCGACAGATTAGGGATGAGAGAAATCGCGCCGAAGTTCTCAAAGCTTTAGCTGATAAATTACCACCAGAATTATTACCAGAAGCACTGGGTATTGCTCGACAGATTAGGGATGAGAGAAATCGCGCCGAAGTTCTCAAAGCTTTAGCTGATAAATTACCACCAGAGTTATTGCCAGAAGCACTGGCTGCTGCTCGACAGATTAGGGATGAGTACCATTGTGCCCAAGTTCTCAGTACTTTGGCTAATAAATGGACACCAGAATTATTACCAGAAGCACTAGCTGCTGCTCGACAGATTCAGTCTGACCGAGATCGTACCGAAGTTCTCAAAGCTTTAGCTAATAAATGTACACCAGAATTATTACCAGAAGTACTGGCTACTGCTCGACAGATTCAGAATGAGAGATTTCGCGCCGAAGTTCTCAAAGCCTTAGCTGATAAATTGACACCAGAGTTATTACCAGAAGCACTGGCTACTGCTCAACAGATTAGGGATCAGTACCATCGCGCCGAAGTTCTCAGTACTTGGGCTAATAAACTGATACCAGAATTATTACCAGAAGTACTAGCTACCGCTCGACAGATTAGGAATGAGTTCCATCGTGCCTGCATTCTTGGTGCTGTGGGTGATAAACTACCACCAGAATTATTACCAGAAGCTCTGGCTACTGCTCGACAGATTAGGAATGATCACCATTTTGCCCAAGTTCTCAGTACTTTGGCTAATAAATTGACACCAGAATTATTACCAGATGTACTGGCTGCTGCTCGACAGATTCAGGATGAGAGATTTCGCGCCCAAGTTCTCATAGCTTTAACTAATAAATTGACACCAGAATTATTACCAGAAGCACTAGCTGTTGCTCGACAGATTAGGAATGAGGGATATCGCGCCGAAACTCTTAAAGCTTTGGCTGATAAATTTCCCGAAATATTACCAGATGTACTGGCTGCTGCTCTACAAATTCAGGATGAGAGATTTCGCGCCGAAACTCTTAAAGCTCTGGCTGATAAATTTCCCGAAATATTACCAGATGTACTGGCTGCTGCTCTACAAATTCAGGATGAGAGATTTCGCGCCGAAACTCTCAAAGCTCTGGCGAATAAATTGACACCAGAATTATTACCAGAAGCACTGACTGCTGCTCTACAGATTCAGAATGAGCATCATTGCGCCGAAACTCTCAAAGCTCTGGCGAATAAATTGACACCAGAATTATTACCAGAAGCACTAGCTATTTCTCGACAGATGTATGAGGAAGATAGCGCCTATGGTCTCTGTGCTTTGGCTAGTAAATTTCCTGAAGTATTACCAGAAGCGCTAGCTGCTGCTCGATATATTCAAGAAGAGGATGATCGGCTCGAAGTTATCAGTCCTTTGGTCGATAAATTGACACCAGAAGTATTACCAGAAGCACTGGTAGCTGCTAGACAGATTATAAATGAGGGATATCGCGCCCAATTTCTCATAGCTTTGGCTGATAAATTGACACCAGAAGTATTACCAGAAGCACTGGCTGTTGCTAGACAGATTGACGACTATGAGTATGACCGCGCCCCAGTTCTCAGTGCTTGGGCTGATAAACTCTCACAAATGCCAAAAACTCTACTTTACTCCCTCTGGCCAAATATCCTTCACTCCCTATCCCTCCGCACTCGCCCCGACTTACTCTCAGACATAACAGCATTAACTCCCGTCATCTTTTCTTTAGGAGGTGAAGAAGCAATCAAAAACACAGCCATTGCTATTCAAGACGTTTCCCGGTGGTGGCGGTAATTTCAGTTATCAGTTATCAGTTATCAGTTATCAGCTATTAGTTTTCAGTTATTAGTTTCTCCAACTGAAGCTAGAGAATTAAAATACTAAAGTTGATTATTTTATGTCATAATAATTTCTAGATTAATATTTGAACAAAAAATAGATTCTACCTATGTATCAACTAACAATTAATATACCAGAAGAAACAGCCTTAGCGTTAAAATTAACCCCTGAATAACTTAGTCAAGAAATAGAAACTAATTGCTGCTATTAAACTTTATGAATTAGGTCGTCTTTCCTCCGGTGCGGCTGCAAATTTAGCTGGAATTCCCAAAGTCTTATTTTTGACAAAATTAGCTGATTATGGTGTAGATACTTTTAGCCTCACTGAAGCTGAATTAGCTGAGGAACTAAAACCTGCCTAAATTATCAATGGATAATGGATAATTCATCATGGACAATTAATCTCCAGAGGTTTAAAGCCTCTTTACCAATGGATAATTAATAATGATTAAAATTTTAAACTTTGAGTAAAAAGCAAACTTTTTGAATGCAAAAAGTCTTCAATTTAGTACAAAAGTTAGCAATCAAATAATTATCAATTATCCATTGTTAATTATTAATTATTTAGTCCACCAATTACCTTTGTTCATAACCTATCACTTTCTTAAAATGTTTGTTAACAGAATAGTATCGGTTTATTTGCGCTTATTTTTTCTAGGTTTTGCTGTTTGGATGCTAGCTTTCTATTTTTTGATTTCAAATCCTAATGTAGAGGTTAATGCTCAAGATTTACCTCCTCTAAAAACTCACCCCTTACCACCTACTTTGGCACAATGGAAAGACACCAGTAATAGCGGTGATTATTTCGATCGCATTGAAGTTCAGGATGTAGGTTATTTAATTTGGTCGCAGTTTCCGATTAAAGTTTATGTCGAATCTTCTCAAAAGAGTGAGAGATCAGAAAATAACCTATTTTCTAGCTCTGTTAAATCAACTCCTGACTCCTTGCAAAAAGTATCTCGCTCTCGTCAATGGGCTAATATTGTCATAGATGCTATCTGGGAATGGAATACTTATTTACCCTTGCAAATAGTAGATAACCCAGAAATTGCCGATATCAAAATTTTTAACAAACGACCTCCTTTAACCCCCGGAAATTTAAGAGCGCGTTCTGCGGAGACTCGCTATCAGCTACATGAAGATGAGAACGGAACTTTATCTCAGAGTTTTGTCATTTGGTTAAGTCCGATGCAAGTAGGTAAATATCTCCCTGCTGCTGTTCGTCACGAGTTTGGTCATGCTTTGGGGATTTGGGGTCATAGTCCTGAGAAAACTGATGTTATGTATTATTCTCAGGTGGCAGAACCTCCTCCTATTTCAGCGAGGGATATTAATACTCTGAAACGGATTTATTTGCAAACAACTAGATTAGGACTTCAATAATTAATAATTAATAATTAATAATTAATAATTACCAAAAAATTGTGGGTATGCGCCTCCCCTTTTAAGGGGATAAAAAAAAAGAACATATTCCTTATTTCAAGCCTCCTTATTGCAGAGGTACTGATAACTGATAACTGATAACTGATAACTGATAACTGATAACTGAAATGACCTCTCCTTGAAAAGAAGAAGATTTACTAAAAGGAAGTTTTTTTCTTATCTTGGTCTCATGGATATGGCGAGGAAACCTAGCCATCCCACACTATGGGAAAGCTGCGCTAACGACCGTTTTTTTATCCTTTAAAGGAGAGGCTTTTTACCTTAATTATTCGGTAAGTTTCCTTTGCAATTAGATTTGGAATAAGTACTTAGTTTATTGCATGAAAGTGGCGATATAGGTGCTGCTAAACTCTGCTAAGGTAGCAAAACCCCTAAGTTTTCTCCAATTTTATAGCAGTCTAAGGAAAGGTTAGGATATATCAAAAGATTAAAACTCAGACAACCGAAGATTGTTCTTTCTTCCTTCTTCCTTCTTCCTTCTTCCTTCTTCCTTCTGCTATAAATTCAAAACTTTCCTCGACCGGAAAATACTACTATCAAAAATGTTACTAACTGTACTAAAACAATACTAGGACCAGAAGGTAAATTAAAACTACCAGATACTATCATTCCTAACACCCCACTCATAGCACCAATTGTCGCGGAAACTCCTAAAAATGGTACAAATTGATGAGAAATCAACTTAGCTGTTGCTGCTGGAATTACCAAAAAAGCATTCACCAACAAAATACCAACTGCTCTCATAGTCAGAGCGATCGCCAGGGATAAAATAATTATAAATATATATTTATATCTTTGTACTGGTATCCCTTGAATTTGTGCTAAATCAGAATTTAAAGTTAATAATATTTGCTGTTGTAAAGTCAGTCCTAACCAACTCAATGTTACGATTAACAAAATAACTAAAAAAAGTAAATCTAGATTACTAATTGCTAAAATATCACCAAATAATATAGATAATAAATTTCCTCGATACCCAGGCACAAAATTAAACCCAATTGTACCCAATGCAACCGAACTAGCAATTACAATACTTAAAATTGTATCTCCACCTAAATTAGTCTTTTCAATTAAATAATTTATTCCTAATCCAAATAATACCAAAAAAATAATCAAAGCGATCATAAGAGGTAACTGTAATAAAGCAACTAATACTACAGCTAAAAAAGCGGAATGACCCAAGGCATTTCCAAATAAAGATAATTGGCGTAAAATCACGAATCCACCAATAATTCCTCCTAAAATTCCTAATAGAATACCCCCTATAATTGCTCGCTGCATAAATGGTAGACTAAATAAATTAATCCATTCTGAAAAATCCATATTTATCAAATACAATTCAAGTAAATTTATTTATATAGCAGGGAACAGGGAACAGTGACAAAAGCTTTTCTCTGTATCAGGTTCATCATCAACATAAGTCCTAACCAACTCATTACTTGCTATAGATATAGCGTTTCTCAGACTACTGAGGTACAGTTGTTTTTGTTCTGTTGTCGCACTCTATACTGCCATTCAATACAGACATAAAATGTCAGAATATCCCAAGATTTTTTCCACTCTCATCCTTACTTTTTCCTGTGTCCTTTATCCTGAATTATACGATAACTAATTAGCCAGATACTATAGCAATCAAGAATCAGATGTGAGAATTTTATTGCTTCGGTGTTTGCCATTCCCTACTCCCTATTCCCTATTCCCTATTCCTTATTCTCTATTCCCTATTCCCTATTCCCTATTTAATGCTGATGAACATATCTAATTAAATTATCCCCATAAACTTCACTCAAGTTATTTTTATCCAAAGCAACACTAGGTTTACCCTGACAACATAAACGACGATTCATACAAATAACTTGGTCACAATAACGACTCACCATATCTAAATCATGGGAAACTTGCACAATCGAAAAACCCTCTTCTTGATGTAAATTTGCCAGTAATTCAGCAAACTGTATTTCTCCAGTCGGGTCTATACCAGCCATGACTTCATCTAATATTAATAACTGTCTATTTTGCACCAAACAATATCCCAATAAAACCCGTTTTAACTCCCCACCACTTAAACTTCCTATTCGCTGTTTTGCCTGATTTTCTAACTTAACTTGTACCAAAGCTTTTTCTATTGCCATAAGCTTTTCCCGCGACTTCATCAAACCTTGCTCTGGGTAACCTAAACTGATTAATTCAGCCACACTTAAAGGAAAACTCCGGTCAAAAGGTAATTTTTGGGGAATATAACCAATTTTTTGCCAATGTTTTCCTAAATCTTTTATTTGTTTACCTAGAATTTCTATATAGCCTGATTCATAAGGAATTAAACCTAATATTGCCTGAATTAATGTACTTTTTCCTGCACCATTCGGACCAATAATTGCTGTATTACTACCAGGAAATATTTGAAATGACACAGATTCTACTGCTTGATATTTTCCTCTAATTACTGTTAAATTTTGTACTTCTACTACTGGCAGATTTTTGTCAATTTCTGCTAATTTCACTGGCAAACTTCCTCTAAAGTTTTTAAATTATTTCTCATGGCAGTAAAATAATGTTCTGAGTCTAACGAACCGCTGTTTATTGGGTCTAATTTTTTGATAGGTAATCTAATATCTTTAGCAATTTGTTGCATCCGATTATCATTAAATCCAACTTCAGCAAGTAAACCTTTAACTTGATATTCTTGAGCTGCTTTTATTACTCTTTGAACATCTCTAGGCGTGATATTATCTTCTGGCAATTCCACCACTGCCATTTGTTGTAAATTGTACCGTTGAGCTAAGTAAGGATAAGCATCATGAAAAGCAATAAATTTACATCCTTGAAAAGGTGATAAACGAGTTTGAAATTCTTGGTGAAGCTCCTGTAATTTACGAATATAAATATCAGCATTAGCTCTATAAGTAGCTTCATTATTAGAGTCAGCTTGAATTAAACCATCCCGAATATTCTTGACTTGTTGTTGGGCTAAAACAGGGTCTAACCAAACATGAGGGTTTCCTTCTTCATGGTGATGACCGTGGTCGTGGTCGTGGTCGTCGTGGTCGTCGTGGTCGTCGTGGTCTTTATCTTCTTCTTCTAGGGGTTCTATATTTTGACTAGCATCAATTTCTTGAAGTTGAGAGTTAGCCGTAGCATCAACTAATTTCTCTAAAAATTCTTCTAACCCCAACCCATTTTTTACTAATACATCTGCCTCTGCAATACTCCGTGCATTCTCAGGCGTTGCCTGATAATCGTGGGGGTCTGCTCCCGCAGGAATTAAGAGTTCTACTTTTCCACTTTCTCCGGTAACTCCTTTGGTAAACATATATATAGGTAAGAAAGTTGCTACTATTTTAGTTTCATTTTGATTTTGGGCCACACTACTAACACTTCCGAGAGAAACAGCCGTGGCCAGTGCTGCTGTTCCTAAGAATAAACAGTGAATTCGTCTAATTGTCTTGAGCATTAGTATACAGGTTATTTTTGGGAATGATTATCATTTTCAAATTTATCATACAATAATGGCTAATACCAAATAGTGATAAAATCATCGGCCTACCCACCAAGCGCCATATGTAGTAGGGGCGAATGGCATTCGCCCTCTACAGATAGCGTATTATCTAAGAATTTGCGTAAGTCCTGAAAATTATTACAGCGCTTTTGATGTGAAAACCACTGTAAACATTGAAGGCGATCGCCTAATATTTATCTTGTTTGATACTTCCCTCTACCTTGTAATCATCGCTACATTTATTTTGACTACTTGAGACTAATATAAACAGGACTTACGCAGAGACTCTAAATAAAGCTAGGGCGAATACCATTCGCCCCTACAGATAGCGTATTGTCTAAGAATCTGCGTAAGTTCTGATTAAATAATTTCCGTAAATTACTGTAGTATTAAAGCTTTGAGCCAATCAAATATAACTTTTGACTTTTGACTTTTGAATTTTGAATTTTGACTTACTTTCCCAAATCTGCAATAGCCATTTGTGCCCTAGCACTAACCGCTAAAGTTGTATCTGTATCAACAATCTCCTCAAACCTGGTCAAAATATCCTCAAGCCATTTTGGATAAGTAACTTCTACAGTTTTGGCCAAACCATACAAACCAACTACAGCAGCATAACGCACTATCCATTCTTGGTCTTGGGATACTTGCAAAAGAGTCTTCATCGTAGATAGTTGACAATCAAAAATCTGAGATTCTGGCAACTTTTTCCAATCAATAAAACCTAAGCCTTTTGCCGCACCACGTCTGACACTAAAAGAAAAGTCATTTATTGCAGCATCTAACAATAAATCTAACCCACGCGGATCGCCAATACCTGCCAATGCTCTAATTGCCCAAGCTCTAGCACCATAATTATAACCATCAAGTTTTTCTAGTATTGGAAGTACTGCCATTTCCCCGAGTAAAACCAACCCATCAACTGCTGCCACTGCTGCACCAGGATTGTTGTACCCTAAAACTGTAATTAATATCGGGATAGCATCTTCTATCTGAACTGCTGCTAAATCTTTAACTGCATCAATTAAACCTTGAGAAGAATCTGCTTCTTCCACTGCTTGGATGAGTTGATTATTTATTGTTGAGGGTTGATTATTCATTTTTAGGGAGTAGGGAGTAGGAGAATTTCAACAATTAATAATTAATAATTAATAATTAATAATTACCTCTGCTTGAAAACGGATAAAATTCACTCAAAAGAAAATTTTTCTTTATTATATCATCTCCGGATAATTAATATCATCTCCGGATAATTAGCGATAGAAATCCGTTCCGCTTACGCAACCAAAAAACTTTCTCCTTCTTTTCTTCTTTCTTCCCTCCTCAATTCTGTTTGCAGAGCATTCCGTAGGAAATTCTGAGTTTATTTATAACTGTTTAATTGGACATGATGTTATCCCATTAAAAGGGGAGGCTTTCAACCACAATTTTTCAGTAAAAATATGAACAATATAAACTAATTAATATTTTTAGGACTTACGCAAATTGACTTTTAAGCCACCATTTCTAGGGGCGAATTGTATTCGCCCTCCCCATAAGTAGAGTATGGTGCGTAAGTCCTGATTTTATAAAAGTGAATCCATTAGAGTCATTACCTCAATAGCCTCATCTGATAATAATAGTTGAGATTCTACCTTTGACTCTTGACTCTTAACTTTTGAATTTATTGTGAGGTGATGCTCCAAAAGTCCTTTGAGGGCAATTAATTTCATACTATTTTCGGCTAAAGTTTCTGATATCGCCTTAGCTGCAGGTAAATAACCGATCGCTGCTAAATCCATCAGTGCGGAGCGTCGTAATTGTAGATTATCGCCATCTAATGCTTGAGTCAGATATTCTCCATAAACTGCTTCTCCGGTTAGTTGATATAGGGCCCGGGCAGCAGCATATTGCACTTTCTGTACAGGATGTTCGATAAAAGGTTTAATTAAAGGAATTGCAGATTGAGCTTCAAGTGTTCCTAAAGCTTCAATAATGTCCTCGTAGGGTTGAACAAGATGAGGCTTACCTGGAACTAATACTGCTGCTTCAACCCCTCCATCTAAAAGTTTAATTAATGCAGAAATGCAGCTAGGGTCTCCCAACATTTCTAATGCTTCTGCTGCTGCTTCTCGTACATAGTAATCTGAACATTCCAAACATTTAATCAAAGCTGGTACAGCTTTTTTTTCTTCTAACTTACCCAAAGCTCTAGCTGCGTTGCGTCTAAGAGGATATCCACCATCCTCTGTTCGGTCAGAATCATCTTCTAGTGCTGCAATTAAGCCTTCTACCGCAGCAGGTATACTTACTCGAAATCTTCCCAACCACCAAGCGGCATAATATCGTTTACCTAACTCTTCATGGCGTAGATTAGCGATCGCCTCTTCTACTGTTAGAGACTCGCCATTCTCTGTTACTTCTTCTGAAGGTAATTCCAAATACTGCTGCTCCATCTTTTAAAGATATAAGCTATCCTTGTTTATTTCTTCCCAAGAAATACTGATAACTGATAACTGAAAAAACGATGCCTGGATAGATAAACAGATACTAACTACACGCCAGCACCTATATACCTGTCCGGGCTACGTTAAATATTAGCTTAGGGTAGTTAATTTAGTGAAAATTCATTTCACATTTACCACCTAATTACGTTTCCAACTACTAGCTAAGAGCGTTAATAGCATAATCAATATAGTTGTTAGCTTCAGTTCCAGGTTGACCAGTTATTCCATGGTTCGCCTTGATGTACTTTAGAGCTTCAATATACCAGCTAGGAGACAACTCGAAGGTTTTGTTAATTTCATCAATTCCTGCAATGAGTATCTCATCCATAGGACCTGTACCACCTGCAATCAGACAGTATGTTACCATCCGGAGATAGTAACCAATGTCACGAGAACACTTTGCTTTTCCTACTGGAGTAGAAGCAAAGGTAGGTCCCTGAGTTGTAGTAGTGTAGGGGAACTTGTTGTATACTGCTTGAGCAGCTCCATCAATCAAGGTTTGAGATTTGCTAGTAAGAGCTTTAGCAGCTTCTAAGCAAGCAGCAGCACGTCCGAAACGACCAAAGGCAGCATTGATTTCTGTGTTAGTCAAAAAGCGGCCTTGAGAATCAGCAGCAGTTACTGCTTCAGTTAGAGGAGTTTTCATGTTTGAGGTACTTCCCTTATTATTGTGAGTACAATTTTTGGTACGATTTTAAAAGCTGTAGAGATGCTCAGGTGCATCCTTACAAAAAAGTTTTTTACAGTTTTTTTTAGGCAACTGCTGCTGCTGCACGGTCGAAGTAGCCACCAATCTCAGAGATTAGAGAGGAGCAGTCTCCAGGAGTAATACCATTTGGATCGTTAGCAATAGCAATAGCTGCATCTTTCATTTTTTGCACGCCTACTGCTACAGAAGCACCAGGAGTTCCTAGAGCTAAGTAAGTTTCACGAAGACCATTGAGGCAACGGTCATCTAGTACACTTGCATCACCAGAGAAAATAGCATAAGTTACATAACGTAGGATAATTTCCATGTCACGCAAGCAAGCAGCCATACGACGACTTGTATAAGCATTTCCACCAGGAGCAATTAACTGAGGCTGATCTGCAAATAGAGAACGAGCTGCATTAGCAACGATAGTTGAAGCGTTGCTAGTAATACGGTTAACTGCGTCTAAACGCTTATTGCTATCTGCTACCATTGCGCTTAGAGCGTCGATTTGGCTAGCAGTAACAAAATCACCCCTGGCATCTGCCTGGGAAACTACTTTTGTAAAAGCATCAAACATCGATTAATTCTCCTAATTTGATTTTTTTTAATTGCTTTTCGATGCTATGGGTATTTTTTTAGTTTTTTCAGCCTAGCTGCCCATGGCTGGAAAAGTAAAATTGGGCTGTTTGAAAATCCTGAGAAAATCCTACACCGTTTATGAGAAGCTTTTCAACCTCATCAATCAATGTTTTTGTTGATTTTCGTTTATCTTTATCACCCTTCAGATATTCTTTATACAATGCTGTTGTGTTTTTATTTATTACAAATTATTAACAAAATTTTCTACACAATAGCAAAGTTAAACAGGATTTAAGGCCAACTGTCTTTCTAGGTCAAATAGAAAGCCATGAATATACTCTTCTGTCCATTCAGGGCCATAAAATCTGGTAAACATTCCCCTAGCTGGATCTTTCTCAGCTCGATATCTCAGATAACGTAGTTGTGCCTCCTTGATTTCTGCTAATTTCTCCACATTACTAATAGGTTCTGCTTGCTTTACAAAAATTAAATAAGCTTGTAGGTAATCTTTGAAGGCTTCAAACACTCTTGTCTCGACTAATTCATTTTTTTGAGGACGAGTCCAAAGAAAGGCTGGAGAAAAGAATGGGATTGCTTCTTCAGGAAAATCTCCTCCCCAAGGCAAATGCTGCTGATGCGTTTGGAAGGTATCCCATATTGGCTGAGTATACTTTTCTTGATACTGAGGATCATCGCGAAATAAGGGCTGCATATCTAGGGCAATGAGATGTCCCCCTGGCAAGGTAACTAGGTCTGCCCCAAAAAATGGCAAATCATAATTAAGGTGGGGAAATATTACAAAATTTAACACTTGGAGGGCACTGCCACCTTGAACATGAGCTGCTCTAATTTGTCGGAGCTTGGGACTACAGTAGGCGTAACTGGTTGTATCTACTTCTTGTTCTTTTTTGCCCTTGCCAGTTATAGCAACTTTATGTTCAAATCCAGAGGGTATAGGGTAAGGTTTTAGTTCTAGTTCTTGCTTGAGCTGAGTTAGAGCATAATCTAGAAAAGGTTGATACAAATTCACTATATTTTCAGTTGGTGTCATTACCTATGTATTTCAGCAATTTATCTACAAAAATTTAGCTCACACCCCCCTGGATGTGTTAGAAGGGTGCGAGTATCAATTTTTAACTGAATAGTTAACAAAATTATTGGAATTATCGGGTTGCATTGGGAACAGCTAATGGTACAGCATCTTCAAACAAGAATTCGTAGAGAAATTTTTCTGACCATTCATGGCCAAAATAACTGCTAAATAATCCTGACGCTGGGTCACGATCTGCACTATATTGATCGTAATCTTTTTGGGCTTTAATTACCTGTTGAATATCTTCTGTTCGATCAAGAATTTCTGCTTTATCTAACATTTCCCAATACAAGTTAATGTATTGTTTATAGGCTTCAAAAAATGTAGTTTTCACTGTTTTTTCATCTGTTTTAGCAAACAGTAAATATTTAGAAAAATATTGGTTAGCATCATAAAATTTCATTTCTAATTTTTGAGCTAAGTCATTATATTTTTCTCGTAGCGATCGCATTGGTTCTATATATTTTTCTAAATAAGATTCTTCTTGAAATAAAGGTTGAAAATCTAATACTACTAAGATTTTACTTTTACCAAAAGATAGTAGGTCAGTTCCTAAAAGTGGAACGTCATAGTAGTAACTAGGATAAATAACACTATTAAATACCTGCGCTGAAGCCCCTGCATCAATATAGGTATAACGTATTTTTCTTAGTTGAGGACACTCATAACACCAACTTTGGATAGTAGCTTGATTCTTGCCTCGATTACTAACATTTGCTTCTAAACCAGCAGGAATTGGTCTACTGCTTAAGTCAAATTTACTGAATAGCTCTTTTTCTAAGTGTTCTAAGAATGGCTTGTACATTGATACTTATGGTCACATATTAAATCATTTTACAGATTAATTGATGGCCATAACCTGAGTCTCATTTCTCATAAACAAAGCAATAATCCTTCATAAAGTCAAAAGGCAAAAATTAAATGTCAAAAGTTTAAATCAGTATGCAAGGGAAAAATTTACTCAATATTCAGTTTGTTTCTTTTTCCATCACTAACACAGCAGGTTTTTGTTTAATGTTCTTTTCTAAAGGTCTAACTTTTTCGACAAACTTAATAAACTGTGTATAGTCTGGAATTTTAGCATGAGGAATATAATCAGCATTTCCAATAATACTTGGTGGTGCTTTCTTCATTAAATCAATAATTCGTTGCTTTAAATTACGGTTTATTTGGGGTTCTAATAAAACCAAACTTGGGGGAATTAATCTGCTTTTGTGAATAATTTTAAAATCATTTTAAACTAATTAGGGTTTGCTGAAAAAGTCTTATGGGTGAGGGTAGGAGACAGGAGACAGGAGACAGGAGACAGGAGAAAAGGGAATGAACGAGGAGGTAGGAGTAAGAATTTTCCCTTGATTTTTCTGCCCAACTCTGGCCTAAAATGCTAATTTTTGAACCATTACGACCTAAAAGCTTGGACTTTTTCTAACTAAAAAATGCTAAAACCTTTATCTGTCAATGCTTTGAGATTTAATCAGCAAGCCCTAATTACCTTGCGGCATCTAGTCCAGAGATGCTTCTCTCCCCAAGCGTTTGCTCTATTGCGTCTTTTCCTACGGAATGCTTCGCAAACGTTATCAAGAGCCTGTGGATCTATGCCCTACGGTACAGTTCAAACCTCAAAAACTTTGGTTCTCTGGTACTTGATGCTTAAAGTTTTATCTACATTAATACTATACTATTCATTTTGACAATAACTATTGAGAATATTCAGAAATATTTCAGAGATATTAAAAATTTAATTCTCAAAAATCAAACTGATTTAGTAATTATTTTTAACCAAGTTCTGATGGTACTTGTTGCCAAAGTAAACGATATAGTTGTATGGGTTTGTCCTTTCCTTTAACCATCACTGGTGGAATTTTTTCTAAGGGAAAATTATGTTCTGTAAGTTTTTCTTTTGTAGTTTGACTAATCATAATTTCGTCAGATTTTGCTTCACTACATATTCGGCTAGTAACATTAGTCGTATCGCCAATAGTCGCGTATTGAATTAATTTTTCTGAACCAATATTTCCAGCTGCTACTTTACCAGAATTAATTCCTATATGAATAGCAATTGGTTGTTGATGACTTTTTTCTCTCTGCTTATTTAAACTACGAACAGCCCACTGCATATCAATTGCTGCTTTTATCGCTTTTTCTGCATCATTAGCAGTTTGATAAGGAGCACCCCAAATAGCAAATAAAGCATCTCCAATATATTTTTCTAGAGTTCCTTCATACCTAAAAACAATATCTTCTACCATAATTTTAAAATATTCATTCAGCATAGATATTATTTGGCGTGGCTCCATTGTTGAAGACATTTTTGTAAAGCCACTAATATCAGAAAATAAAGCAGTTACTTCTGTATCAATTATTTCTAATTTTTCTGTTTCTTTAAGTTTTCTAGCTACATTTCTAGGAAAG
Organism: Okeania sp. SIO2C2; assembly: GCF_010692625.1. Taxonomy (NCBI): domain Bacteria; kingdom Bacillati; phylum Cyanobacteriota; class Cyanophyceae; order Oscillatoriales; family Microcoleaceae; genus Okeania; species Okeania sp. SIO2C2. Next base: position 18,819 of record NZ_JAAHGM010000025.1, on the reverse strand, counting down.
AAGCGCTCTAATTTATTTCGGATAATTGCTTCTACTTGTATCTTATTATAAAGTTGAGTATTCTCTATAGCGATCGCTGCTTGATTAGCTAAACCTGTCATAAATTCGACATCTTCATCAGAATAAACATTTGATAATGATAAATTATCGGCATATAATACTCCGATAATTTTATCTCTAGGTTTGAGGGGTATACAAACTGCTCCATGAATTGATTGAGAAACAATTGATTCTGGATTGTTGAAGCGCTGATCGAGACAAGCATTTGTGGTCAAAAAAGTTGTACCTTTTTCTAGAGCAAAATTAGTAATATTTTTGCTATAAAATGAACCTTCAATATTAATTCCTACTCTTCCTTTTACTGCTTTTTGTTCAAGTTCTCCAGTTGTTTCATTCACTAAAAGAATAACAGCTCGGTCTACTTTGATAATCTGAAATAGCAACTCAAGAATTTTTTCTAGTAATATTTCTGGTTCAGTGGGAGAAGAAAGCTGTTTGTTTACTTCCAGCAAAATTTTTAATTTGTCTACTGCTTGGAGATTACTATCTTTTTCCTTCAGTTTAAGCACTGATAATGAATCATCTTGTTGCTGGTCTAATAGTTCGTTCAACTCAGTTTGATTAGACTCTTGTGAGTATTGTTTAACAATATTTGTTAGACCTATATCTTGTGCTTGACTAGAATTAGTAACAAATTTAAAAATTGCATTTCCACAATGAATTAAATCTCCTTCTTTGAGTATGCAGCTATCAATTTTAATTCCATTAACAAAAGTACCATTACTACTATTTTGATCGACAATATTAACGCTATCTTGAGAAATTACAACTTGTGCATGATGACGGGAAACACTTGTTTCGTGAGTAATAGCAATAATATTATCTCTTTCTCTACCAATAGTAATTTCACCTGTGAGTAATTCATATACTTTTTCATTGCCAGTATCTGGAGCATAGATGAAATAAGGCATTTACTGTACCTCCTAAAAAGTATGATTAATTAGGGCTTGCTGATTAAATCTAAAAGTATTTACAGATAAAGGTTTTAGCCTTTTTGGGGGCTTTAAAAAGTGCCTGGTTTTCAGTTCTTCACGCTCAAAAAGTTAGTATTTTAGGCCAGAGTTGGGCATAAAAATCATTCTTAAAATTCTTACTCCTACCTCCTCGTTCATTCCCATTTCTCCCCTCCTGGGAGGGGGAGGGGCGAGGGGTGGGTTGTCTCCTGTCTTCCCCTCCTGGGAGGGGTTGGGGGTGGGTTGTCTCCTGTTTCCTACCCTCACTCATAAGACTTTTTCAGCAAACCTTAATTAAATATATAGCAGTCCTCGACACAGTTATGCAGAAAATATCTGGGAATTAGGGAATAGTTTAACTGGGGTAAGAGTTTCAAACTTTTTATTGATATTAAGTAAGTTTTACAAATCTTGTATATATAAGGACTCTAAATATTCTTTGAACAAATACTAATTTGAGAAAGTACATCTAAAACTTAGTCGAACTTTCCTCTATATACTTTGATTTTTTATAACCTATAGAGGATGTCTATAGTAAAATATAGATAAATAACTAATATCATGTCTGCAGTTTATCGTTTGTGTAAACCCAAGGGTAAATATCTACAGAAAATTTAAGTTTTTTTCAGGCTTTTAAGCCTTTTTCCTTCTTTCTTCTTCCTTACCCGACAATACTGATGCTACTGAACTTGATATAAATCAAATTAAATCTAAAATATTTGCGAGAAGGAATATGGAATAGAGTAAAAGGATTAAACAATTTTTTTTGACCTCATCTTAATTTCGATTTGAGCAGAAAATTGGAATTAGGAACATAGAGAAAATACAGCCTACTTCCGTCAAATATGAAGCTCTATAATTGGTACAAATACACAACATATTTTCAATACCATCACTAAAACTTGATGCAGTTTTACCAAAATTAATTTGCCACTCAATATTATTTAATTAAAATATATATCTGAAAAATTTTCAGATATGCAGTTCAAAATATTTATATTTTATATTACAAACCCCTATTCTATTCTCTGTCCTCTATTCACTCGTCTCATAAATAATATTAAATTAGTATCCTTTTATCTAGATAGGGTGTAGAGCAGATGGGGAGATAGGGAGAGTATTTAATGCAAATTACTAAAAATAATGTGATAGTTATTGAACACTTCAGTTATTAAGTAACAAGTCAGGATAAGTAATTTTTTTAGCAATTATTTGTATGAAGTAAAGATATCTTATTCGTTATTTACCTACTCCCTACTTCCAAGAATATGTAGCAAAAATACATTAACTAGTTGTCCGTTATAAGCTACTAGCAGTCAGCGCAAATAGTCCACATAAAAAAGACATCTAAAAGCTTGGGTTGAAATCCCCGACTTCTAGCTTATCGTTTAATTTTAGGAGGGATTGAAATCCCCTTCTTAAAAGCTGAATGCTAAACGCTCTCTCGCTGTTTGCGGAGCATTCCGGACCGAAGCGCTTTTTAAATTTGGTATAATTACACCCTATAAAGTATTTTTGATAACCGGATTTAGTGTAATTTACGGAAATCGGATGAATATTAAAATCCTATTGAAAAAAACCAGTATTTTAGCTTCTAACAAATACTGGTTTTTTTAATTTTATAATAGTTTATTTTAAAATTGAGTAAGTATAGCAGTCGAAGCAAAGGTTAGGACAGATCAAAAGCTTAAAACTCAGACAACGCAAGATTTTTCCTTCTTCCTTCTGCTATATGGCTAAACTTATTTCAGAAATGAACCTACTACACCATTCATATCACTATCTAAAGGATCGCCCAAAGCAGTAAATTTCCACAATGTATTATCTCGATAAACTGCTCCCATTAACATTGATATTTTACCTTGATAAGTACCATTACCAGATAAAGTATATTTTGCTATTTCTACTCCTTTATGATCAACAGCTCTAACAAAAGCATTTTCTACCATTCCAAATTGTTGTTTCCTTTCTTTAGCTTGATAAATACTTACTGCTAAGATAATTTTTTGGTATTTTTCAGGAATAGAGTTTAGTTTCAAGATTATTTGTTCATCATCTCCATCTCCTTCTCCAGTCAGATTATCACCTGAATGAATTACTGTCTTATCCTTAGATTCTAAATGACCATAATAAATTACATCTTCTTTGTAGTCTTTGAGTTTGTCATTCTCTCCTAATAAAATTGCATAACCATCAAGGTCAAAATCCGATCTATTACCAAATAAACCAGCTAAACCACTTGCAGATTTAGCAACATCCCATCCTAGTCCCATTGTCAGTCTTGATAGATCGTATTCACTTTTATCAAGTACAATTTTTTGTCCTTTTTTGAGGTTGATACTCATATATTTATTACCCTGTATAAACTCTAAAAAATTTTAACAAAAGTCAAGAAGGAATCATACCAATTTGATAAATTTTTGGTACAGATAGGTAGGAGACGTTGATTATAACTACTTCCTTTTTGTATAAACTTCTTGATCTGAATTAAGCGACAAAAATCTATAATTTTAATGCTTTTTTTCTTTGTTTATTCTGCCAACTGTGGTTTTGCTTCTTCCTTACCTATACAATTTGTAACATTCTTTTTCTAGCCTTCCTATCATTTAGTATTACCCTACTAAATAAAATCCGGTTTATAGTGACAGGGTGAAACTCTTACTTCCGAGCAGTTAAATTTAGTGACTCAATTTTTGGCTAAATAGTTAACCAAAATTCTGTAAAAATAATTTTCAGAATCTGTTGTCAATCTCTCAGTTACTAATTTTAATTTTCGGCCTCAACCCAATGTAAGTATTCAGCTATTATCAGCAGTTAGCAATAAAAATTAAGTCAGTTGTTGGGTAATTCAGTCTAGACAATTTGTAGAGGTACTTTGATATATATCTCAGTTTATCTAATCTCCTTTATCTATTTCAATACTTTTAATTCTTCTAACTTCACTTATTATTATGCTAGTAACTAATAGCTGATAAATGAAAGCTAAATGCTTGCCACTCAATTAATTTACAAAACTACTTTTTACCTGGTTGCCAATTAAATCCATATTTATAAAATTCGTCTGCCTGACTATGGCTTTGAAAATATTTTTCCTCTTTAACAATCATAATTTGAGAGTTAATATTTTTTACCAATGCTGCCACACAAAAACTACGATTACTATCAGGATTATTCAATTCTAGATAAATTTCTTCACCATTACTTATCTTGAAGAACATTCTTCCATTTACAGATTGAAAATCTCTAGCACCTTCATATATAAAAGCAAAGAATAGTACCCTTTTAATTAAATCTGGTCTGAAAATATACATATTTTCACCATCATTTGCTATACCTGTCCGGTCATCTTTATCTAAATAAATGTAAGGTGAAATTTTTCTGGAGCCAAAGTTTTTTCCTAAAGGTTGAATAACTCCCTTTTCACCATTCATCATTTCATACATACAGCCTAAATCTAAATCTGGCATACTATTACTGCCAAATATTTTTTCTATCAAACCACCTTGACTATTTTTAACGGCTTCCCAGTTAAGATTAACATGAACTTGAACAGGATTAGCTCTCTCATCTTTGCTCAAGTCTATTTTATGAAAATCTCCAGTTTTTTCCAGTTTAATAACCATGATTTTTAGTCTTTCATAGTAACAACAAAAGTAATAGGGTTTCACGGAAGTTATAAAGTAAACCCCCCTGTTACTCCCCAAGGGGGGAAATAAAAAGTAAGATTTTATAGACTCGAAACTTTTACGATACAGTAATTTCAGGAAATTATTTCACATATTTAGTTTGAAACTGTTTGTGACATTTTTAAAGTGAATTGGTATCAGTATTTAGCTATCTCACCGTCAGCTTATTGCTAATGTAATACCGTCAACAGGAGTAAAAGTTAATCAGAGAGTGCGTTAGTTTAACTTCTACTAAATTCAATCTCAGGAATTCCTATTCCGGCTCTAAAGGTATAGCGCTGTGCGCAGGCAACAGGCAACAGCTCATCTGGCAACAGGGGGAATAAATTGCTGATAATATAAGACTTTTAGCTATTTGGCCTTTCCTGCAATTTGTAAATATACCAGCGCTCATTGCTATAATAGTAGCAAATCAAGTTATTATAGTCTAGTTACCTCCCATTCAAAAATATTTCATCAGGCAAAGACTTTGACTTTTTTAAAATTAACTCTTTGCGCTGATAAATGACGCCTGAATGTTTATTAATAAAGTATTTGGCAATCCTCAAATCTGAATATTATCAGAACTATTCCCTGTTCTCTTTTCCCTACTAGCTACCATTATTTATTAACAACTACTCAGTATTTTTTACTTTTATTTTTCAAGTTTTTTGTTTTAGCGATCGCCTTACCCAAAATACTCTTTTAGTTATTAGTAAACGTATTTTTCTACAAAGGTTTGTAACCCAGCATTATATCCTGTTCCTACTGCTTGAAATCTCCACTCACCATTTTTATTATAGAGACGACCAAATTCTATTGCAGTTTCTCTAGAAAAATCTTCTTCTAATTCATACTTAGTTATTTCTTCTTGAGTCTCCAAATCATAAACTCTAATGAAAGAATTTTTAACTTGCCCAAAGTTTTGCCTTCTTTTTTCTGCTTCATGGATAGTTACAACAAAAAGTAGTTCTTGAATACTAGAATTAACATTAGTTAAATCTACTTCTATTGTTTCATCATCCCCTTCCCCTTCTCCAGTTCTGTTATCTCCCCAATGCTTTACAGAACCATCTGGAGATTTTAAATTATTGTAGAAAACAAAGTATTCGTCCTCTGGAATTTTTCCATTATCTTCTAACATAAAAACAGAGGCATCTAAATCAAATTCTGTACCTGTATCAGTAGGATTAACATCCCATCCCAAACCAATAGCAACTTTTGTTAAGCCTGGTGCATCCTTAGAAAGATTAATTCTGTGACCTTTGCTGAGTTTAACAGACATTTATTTTCCCTCTCTAAATAAATAATTTAAAGCATTTTTCAAGATAATAATTTATATTTATCTTGATTGATTATTTTGCATTAAGGTCATTTCAGTTATCACTTATGAACCTATCCCACTATTTTTAACAGGGTTATTTGATTAAGTAAAATTTGTTTGAAAACCTTGATTTTTCGTTTTTAACTCTCAAAATATTTAGGGTTTTTAGCAAAAATCTTATTACTGGGATAGACTCACTTATAAGTACCTCCTGGAATAGGGATACTTGAAATTCTGAACTTTCTTTTTTTATCTCCTTTAAAGGGGAAGCTTGAGACCTTATTTTTGTGTCAGAATAATTCATGGGGGTAAAGTTTAGCAAATAGCAAATCAAGTAAATTTTGAACTGAACTTTCTTTTTTTATCTCCTTTAAAGGGGAAGCTTGAGACCTTATTTTTGTGTCAGAATAATTCATGGGGGTAAAGTTTAGCAAATAGCAAATCAAGTAAATTTTGAACTGAACTTTCTTTTTTTATCTCCTTTAAAGGGGAAGCTTGAGACCTTATTTTTGTGTCAGAATAATTCATGGGGGTAAAGTTTAGCAAATAGCAAATCAAGTAAATTTTGAGTTGAGGCAATGTCTATGTTACTTAAACTCTCAAATTCTTGAGTAGATTTTCAAACATATACTCGCAGCTATTTTCTAAACTAAACCTATTTCGTAAGCATTTTCTGCGGAATGCGAAGCTAAAAGCAATCAGCTATTAGCCATTAGCTATTGCCGAAGGTCTGAGGCAAAAGCAACCTTTGAAATTGAGAGAGAATTAAAAGTTACTGCTAAAGTAGGTTCTCTTCACCGCAAGCAGTATTCATTTAAACCTCTCCTTTAAAGGTTAAAGGTGGGGATATGATTGCTGATAGCTAACTGCTAAGAGCTGAATACTTACCCTATTTCTATTTTATCAGAGTTATTTTTTCCCCATGAATAATTCACCGAATCAATTAACTAGGTATATTTTTGTACAAAATTTTCTAAGCCAGAATTATAACCTTCTCCTACTGCTTGAAATTTCCATTCACCATTTTTTTTATACAATTTCCCAAACTCTATAGCTGTTTCCCTAGAAAAATCTTCTTCTAGTTCATACTTAGTTATCTCTTCTTGAGTTTCCCCATCATAAATTCTGATGTAAGAATTTCTCACTTGCCCAAAGTTTTGCCTTCTTTTGTCTGCTTCATATATAGTAACAACAAAAATAATTTCTTCAATTGTCGAATCAACCTTTGATAAATCTACAGTGACAGTCTCATCATCTCCCTCTCCTTTTCCTGTCCGACTATCTCCCATAGACTCTACTGAACCATCAGCAGATTTAAGATTATTATAAAAAACAAAATATTTCTCTTGAGGAATTTTGCCACTTGCTCCTAACATAAACACAGAAACATCAAGGTCAAAATCTGAACCTGTATCTGAGACATTTACATCCCATCCTAAACCTGCTGCAGCTTTTTTCATTCCAGGCGCTTCTTTGGACAGACTAACTCTTTCACCTTTACTAAGATTAATACTCATAAATATTTCCTCGATTTATTTACTATTTTTAACTACAACTAGCACAACTCTGATTACGGAAAAGGATTACAACCAAATTTTAATTAAGATTTATAATTATGACAAAAATATGATTCCAACCAACTTTTACTATTTAGTAATGAGATGAAAACCTAAATAGTATCTACCAAAAAATTTCTCTGATTAGGATTGGGAACAGAGAAAAGTTTTATCGTAACCATTAAGCTATTAGCTGTCAGCTATTAGCAATAATATCCCAACCTTAAGGAGGGGGTTTAATGAATATAGACTTTAAAGGATATTTTTGTAGTTAAGATTTAATTTTGACTCAATTAATAAACCTTTTATCTAAAACTAAAGGCAATAGCTAATAGATGACGGCTGAATGCTTAAGTTTTATCCTTAGTTTAAACCTATTACTAGACTGTTTTATCTTCAAAAAGTTTATTGTTTTTGCTAGTATGAAATACCTCAAGTTTTACTTAATCATCTTCTTAAGATTGATCAATCATATTGAGACTACAATATCTCAATTTTTTGAGCAAATCCTAAATAAACTATACTATTTTCAAGAACTATTTATACATTATTTTTTTGATATTAAAAGCCTACTATAAGCGGAAAAATTGGTTTTACCATCAAGGAAAATTTGGATTATTCATTGAACTAATGATAATTGATTTGCAAGTATAATATAGATAGCCATCTTATTTTATAGCATTTCTCAAGTTACTAAGGTACAGTTGTTTTTCTTCTTTTCTATGTAAGTATTCAGTCGTCAGCATTCAGCTATCAGCTATTGCTTCTGAGCTTTATTAAACCCTATATTAAGGGGTATTATTAAGCCAGAATACGGTGATAATTAAATCTTACAAAAGCAGGTTCCTTTGAGGTTAAAGTCTATATTTATTTAGTAAGGATTCAGGTGAGAGTTTTATTGCGCTCGAACTGACAGCTAATAGCTGTTTGCGCAGCATTCCGTAGGAAATGCTTACTTTTCTATTCCCACCGAAACCGAATTACTAATCCCTACTCCTTAAAATAAGCTAATTTTGTATCTAATCAGTAATTGTGATAAATTATAGATTTTTAGGGAACAGAAAACAGGAAATAGGAAAGAAAAAAAACTGTATCCGATCGAAATAAAAAACGCTACACACTAGACTTTTAAGGAATAGTCAAATTCTCACATATGATTCCTGATTGCTATATAAATTTTGTCATTCTTGTTAGAGATTAGGTATTTACAGTGTATTCCTTCTTTTCGCTGATAAATATTTTGCTGAACACTCTGGAAATCTCCCCTTAATTCCTACCTCCTAATTTCTTGATTGAATAATTTGTTTCTGATATTCATCTTCTGTCATTAAATCTGTGGTACTTTCCACACGGTCTAAAAATACTAGACCTTCTAGATGATCGTATTCATGCTGAAAAATTCTAGCAACAAAATCTGTTAATTCTTGTCTTTGAAGTTTTCCCTCTCGATTAGTATATTCTACGTTTATTACTCTATATCTTGGTACTAAACCTCTAATTCCTGGCACACTTAAACAACCTTCCCACTCCTTGACTCTATCTTCTGAATGAGATATTAATCTAGGATTAATCATAGCTGTTGGCTCCATTTTGGGTGCATTTGGATATCTGAGATTGGGTCGAGATGCAACAATGAATAAGCGATCGCTAATTGAAACTTGTGGAGCAGCAATTCCCACACCATTTGTTTCAATTACTGTGGCAATTAAATTATCAATTATTTGCTGTAAATTTTGATCCCAAATATTATTAACAGGTTGAGCTTGACATCGCAATATTTCATTGCCTAACTGAGCTACTTGTAATACTTCCATAATTTTTTCCTCTACTAATTTTCATCAAAAAAAAGGGAATAAATATTTTTTATTGATTCCTCTACTCCCTACTTTGTCACAACTTACAGATTTGTGAGTATTTCAAACTACTTATCTAAGACGTTATAGTTTTAAAATTTATTCAAGTCTATGTTTATTATATAAGCTTCTATAGGGTTTAAATCGTAAATAAATTCAAGGGCAACTTTTTCTGTTTGAGGTAAGTATTCAGCCGTCAGGTATTAAAAAGTTGGTAGTGGGGCATTGTCATGATGGTCTATTGTAATTATTTTGGTCAATGGGAAGGGAAATGGAAGCATCTTGCTCCCTTGCTAGGCGTCGTTCATCCACATTTACCATTACTATGTAGAACTACCAAAAAATTATCTTTGAAGGAAGAATCAGAGTTGAAAAATTGAGCAAAAATTAAAAGTTACTTTCAAAGCAAATTAGCTAATCTTCCTTATTAATTACTTGGTGCTTTTTTACCAACCGAAAAGCTTTTTGTGTAGTATTCCGCAGGAAAAGCTGACCAGCTAATACCTGAATGATTACTGTTTGAGCAATCACTCTAATTACTTGGAAGTCTCCGAAAATAATTTCCTTCGCTTAAGAAGAAGTCTCACAATTGGCAATAGTATTACCATACTAACAGTAAGTATGAACCTATCCCACTATTTTTAACAGGGTTATTTGTTTAAGTAAAATTTGTTTGAAAACCTTGATTTTTCGTTTTTAACTCTCAAAATATTTAGGGTTTTTAGCAAAAATCTTATTACTGGGATAGACTCATCCAAAGACTTTGAGAAATTTGATTCTGAAACAGAATTCCGATTTATACCAATTTGATCAACGTTTGTTACAAATAGTAGAAGTAAGAAAGAAGGAATAAGGAAGAATTAAGAAGGAATAAATATTGAAAAAAAAGGAAAAACGATAGATATAACCATCTAAAATGAACTGGAGAAGCTGTTTTTCAACAGATATGATCGAGATGCACTTTTTATAGCATTCTTTTTTCAAACTGGTATTAGCGACCGCTAATAGCAAGTGCCCAACGCAAATTTTATTCCATTAATTCACCTAGGACAAAACTTAAGAGAAAAGGTGTCAAAGAATATTGTAATTTGCGCAAGAAATAACCAAAGACTCCGATGGCTAACATTAACAAAATAGACAGAATACTACCGTGGATAGAGAAAACCTCAATAAATGCCATTACTGCTATTCCAGCTACTAGCAGCCAATTAGGCAAGAGCAAAATACGAGCAAACAAACCTACCAAAGAAAGATTTAGGAACAACAACATTAAGTTCCCTATATACATTGAAGCAATTAGTCCTCCAGCAATTTCCGGCTGTTGGGTAAATAACATTAGGTTGAGCTGAATACTATAGAGTAATAATGCACCCAGTAAAATAGCAGTAGTACCACTACCTGGAATTCCTAAAGTCAGTATGGGGACAAAAGCTCCCCCTGCCGCTGCATTATTAGCTGCTTCTGGGGCAGCTAAACCCCGAAAATCTCCTTTACCAAAAGTTTGTTCCTTTCATTTCACAAAAATATTTCTGGTGTCAATTTTCTTTTGGGTGAGTAAAGATTACCAAATAATTAAGTAGAGCAAGCTAAAAAAAAGACGTTGCATACTTAATCCAAAAACCCCTAAAGCCATTGAATATAAACTTTTGAGCTAATTTACAATTTGATACATAGCGCCCAAAATTTACCATGTTTTACTTAGTAGATGGATGAGAACTAGCAATTCCTAGAACGGGAGCAAAATGCTCCCACTGCCTTGCCCTATTACAAAAATAATTACAATGGACTACTAACATTAGACATCTAGGAAAATCAATCTCAAACCTTTGCAATTACTAGACTAAAATTTAGTTTCTGGAGATGTCTATTAAAATGTACCACTACCCCGCAACAAAGCCCAAATAACCTCTAAACTATCCTCTTAATCGAGATGGTAAGTTACCAGTACGCAACTGAAAACTTAAGTTCTGACCATTACGATTAACTTCCAAATCCAACAAACTACCCACAGTTTTATTCTGAACAATTTGTTGTACATTTTCAGATTCAGTAATAGTTTGATTGTCAATTCTTTGAATTATATCTCCTGGTTGTAAACCACTTCTATCCGCAGGAGATCCAGGCACAACTTGCATAATTAATACCCCTTGGTCGCTGAATAACCGAACATTTGTACTTAAGTTTCGGTTGAGTTCTTGCCTAAGTTCCGGTGTCAGAGTTTGCATCGCAATACCCAAATAAGCGTGTTCTGCTTTACCCCCCTTAATTAATTGTTGAGCAATTTGTTGAGCATTATTGATAGGAATTGCAAATCCTAAGCCTTGAGCGCCATCAATAATAGCTGTATTAATGCCAACCACCTCACCATTTTGATTGAGTAGAGGGCCACCAGAATTACCAGGATTAATCGCAGCATCTGTCTGAATAAATCCTACTCGCTTATCTGGAACACCCACATCACTACTAGAACGACCCGTAGCACTAATAATACCAACTGTTACAGAATTATCTAGACCCAGAGGGTTGCCAATAGCGATCGCCCATTCTCCAGGTTGCAGGTTATTTGAATCTCCCACAGTTACGCTAGGAAGGTTATTAGCATCTATTTTAATCACAGCTACATCAGTTATAGAGTCTGTGCCCAAAACTCTACCTTGTAAGCGACGGCCATCTTTAAGGACAACTTCCACAGTCGTTGAACCTTCTACAACATGAGCATTAGTGAGGATATTACCATCAGAGCTAATGATAAAACCAGAGCCAGTACCTCGCTCAACTGGTCCAGAACGTGAGGGAGGTTCATAACCATAGAAATCTTCTGGTATTCCTCGACCAAACATATTAGGTCGTTGACTGAATGTTCGAGAAGCATTAATCCTAACTACTGCCGGACCAACCTTTTGGACTGCATCTACAATAAAGTTACCATTGGAAATAGGTGCTCTAACTGGTAACCAATTAGAGTTTTCTGAGTTAGGAATACCATAATTATTAGAAGATGATTGAACGATCTGTGTTGAATTTTCCGAAGAGCTAGTTGTCTGTGGGAATATAATACGTTGGCCCAACAATGCTCCTCCAGCTCCTGCCAGTATTAATAGATAGGTTAAAGGTTGTTGCCAAAATACTTTGTCTGTGGTTCTTTTCATTGTTATTTGTTTATGTTTGTAATTGGTTCGTCTGTTAAGAATGAATAATTAGGGTTTAGCTTCCTGATGAATAATTTTTCTTTAATTTTTACTACAATACCTCTGGGGTTTATTACTTATTTTTTACTGCTGAATGTTTACATGAGATAGCGATATGTTAAATTTAACACTGATCGAAAATGATGTCCGGTTATTTAGAGTTAGTGATTCCACACCTATACTTAAGTTTTTTATACCATTTTCATAAAATATTCCTACATAGACCGAAGAAGTAGTACCGGAGCAGCAGTGCGACCCCCTAAATTTCATTAGTTGATCTACTTGTGGAGACCTGAATACCTCACTAACTCACCCTGTACCACACCAAGAGAGGGAAAAATAAGTGTATGGAAAAAGATAAAAAAAGGGTGTTGCTGATTTTTGCTATGATCTTTCTTGAATAGCGATTTCGGTACGGAACGCGCACGGGAATCGCCTAACTATTAACTCAAAATAACTCAAAAGGATTTTAGACTTTGCCCAATTTAATTTTCATAGCTTGATTCAGCAACGCCTATGGAAAAATATAAGAAAAAGGTTAAATACTTACAATATCTGCGAGGGATTAAATTTTATATTTAAGGCAGAAAACACAAATTAAGCTCTAACTACCTTGGGGTAAATAGGGTGATGAAAATGCAACGTTCAACTTTCAATTAGTTAATTTTTATCAAATAATTATCATAAGTACTTGTGCCAAATTTATTTAATATTTGTTAGTAGGGAGTAGAGAGTAGGAAGTAGGGAAGAAAAATATAATTGTATACTTGAGCAATAGATATAAAAATATAAAAATGATTTTGTCTAATTATTTAACCCGGTCATTAAATATACAATTAATTTTCTATGACTACTTACTAAGTTACATATAAATTAATCTACTATTACCTCTCTATTAACCTTTATAGCAATGTGCGCTGGAATATTTACAAATTACAAGAACTGTCCAATAGCTAAAAGTCTTATATTATGGTTTTTTATTCCCCTTGTTGCCTGTTGCCTGTTGCCTGTTGCCTGCGCACAGCGCTATACTATATTTACTATCCCTAAAAAAAATATCCGGTTGTTTTTACACAAATCAGTTTCATATCATTTCTGCATACACCTATGATTTATTTAATGGCTGCTTATTAATAAAAAAAATGATGACAAGATATAAATCTAACGCTAAAAAAAATTTTATTCAAAATTACTTTTGTTATTGACTTCTGAATTATGAACAAGCTAAATGATGATCAAGTATTCCTATAGAAGCATTAATATTAGTCTATCTAACCCTTTTAATCTCAAGAGATAAAATGTCAAAATAACTACTTGTTTACCACTATAGAATTGCTATTAATTTAATTTTAAATCACCAATAAAAAACCTTTTTATCAATCTAAATATTTCGGGTTTCCACATATAAATAAAGTCTTTTTGGCAAAACACATGAGAAACCCGACAACTAAAATTTGACAGTATAGGTGAGGATAAACTAAGTCAATAATTTAGTGAATTAATCTTCAGCAAAAATGTAGCGATAGAGTTCATCTGCTCCTGGTTCTGGACTACCTGTAGCAAACTCAACTGCTTCAGCAATCAACTTTTCAATCTTTTGATCGATTGCTTCCAACTGTGCAACATCCGCCAAATTATTTTCTGTCAGATAAGCTGTAAATTGTTTGATAGGGTCACGAGAAAACCAATATTCTTTTTCTTCCTTATCCCGTAATTCATCAGGGTCAGCCAAAGAATGTCCTCGGAATCGATAAGTTAAAGCCTCAATTAAAGTAGGTCCTTCACCAGCACGAGCTCTCGCAACAGCCTCTTGAGCAGCAGAATGTACTGCCAATACATCCATACCATCAACCTCCACACCTACCATACCAAAGGCATGAGCTTTCTTATAAATCTCAGGTTCAGAAGTAGCCCGTTCGTGAGCCATACCAATTGCCCACTTATTATTCTCCACTACATAAATAATTGGTAGTTTCCACAACGTGGCCATATTAAGGCATTCAAAAAATTGGCCGTTATTACAAGCTCCATCTCCAAAGAAACAGGCTGTCACTTGGTCTGCAGCTTCATTCCCCATGCTTTCCCGACGATATTTACTCTGAAAAGCAGCCCCAGTTGCTACAGGAATACCTTCAGCAACAAAAGCATAACCTCCCAATAAATTATGTTCAGCCGAGAACATATGCATCGACCCACCACGACCTTTAGAACAACCTGTAGCTTTACCAAATAATTCAGCCATAACTTCCCGTGCTGGTACACCAGCGCTTAAGGCATGAACATGGTCTCTATAAGTACTGCAAACAAAATCTTCATCTTGGCGCATAGCTTTAATCACACCAGAAGAAACTGCTTCTTGTCCATTATAAAGATGAACAAAGCCAAACATTTTACCTCGATAATACATTTCAGCACACTTATCTTCAAACAAGCGCCCTAAAACCATATCTTCGTATAGTATTAATCCTTCTTCTTTAGAAATTTTTATACTATTGGTATCAAAAGTAGGTAATGTACGTTCTTGGATCATTTTATCTATCCTAAGTTAGTATTATTAGTAATAAATCTTATATTACAAGTTAAAGGTTTAGTAAAAGGCTCCAATGAATTTATATTTAGTAGTTTATAGGAGAATTGCGTATTAGAGCAAACAAATGTAACTAGCTTTTTACTGATAAAGTGCCATAAAGTTTGAAATATCCTTTGCTTTAGAGAAGAGATAAAAAATAATATGTTTGTCTTAACAATAGCGCTATATGATATGATTAAGAGTTGATAAAACCTAAATTATAGGGGTAGGATTTGGCTCCTTATGTAATTAAGATGCTAGAATTAAATAATGAAGTAGTGAAGATACTATAAAAAACTCATGTATTCTAGCCGAATCCAAACTACGGGGCGCACTTAAACATTACAATCAAAACTTATGTGAGATTGTGGCTCTGGGGTCTAAGTTTTTGAACCTACATAATTATATAGTTTTTCTGTATTACAGATAAAGATGATCGGGAATTGTGAATATTTCTGTTTGAATATTTTCAAAATGGTTATTGTTCCAACTATTCCTCGTGCTTTAGCTAAGAGGTGGTCGAAAAGATTGGTAAAGTGACAAAAATCTTTCTAAATTTAGTTAGCAATATCGGATATTATCGGCTAACATAATAAGCTAATTATAGTAAATTATATTAACTCGCCTTTGAGGAAGTGCACTGTGCGGATTCCATTAGATTATTACCGAATTTTGGGTTTACCAATTCAGGCTACTGTCGAACAGTTACGACAGGCACATCGTGATCGCACTCAGCAGTTTCCGAGAAGAGAGTATTCGGAGGCGACAATAGTTGCCCGCAAACAACTTGTAGACGAAGCTTATGCTATTCTGTCTGACCTAGAACAACGGCAAACGTACGATGGCAGTTTTCTGAGTAAAACCTACGGTCCGGAATTAGAACAAGTAAGTCCAAGTTCTGAGATAAATCTTGAGAAAGTACAACAAGAAGAAGAAAAAGAAACAAAACTTCAACAAACAGAAGAAATCCTTCCAAAAGTAGCTTCTAGGCGTTTAACAAGAGGTATCCGCTCTCACGGTAGCGAAACTCCAGTTACCCATGAGTTTGACCCTAACACTCCCAGTATAGAAATAGAAGATAGACAGTTTGTGGGTGCTCTCTTAATTTTACAGGAATTAGGAGAATATGAGTTGATCTTAAAGCTGACTCGTCCCTACCTAATCAATAATAGTATTGCTGTCAAAGATGGGCGTTTTGGAGATCCAGTATTAGTTCTACCAGATATTGCCCTAACGGTTGCTTTAGCAAATTTAGAATTAGGTAGAGAGCAATGGCAACAAGGACAATATGAAAGTGCGGCAACAGCTTTAGAAGCAGGTCAGGGATTATTGCTACGAGAAAACCTATTTGTCCAAATTAGAGGAGAGATACAAGCTGACCTCTATAAGCTACGTCCTTATAGAATAATGGAATTAGTCGAACTACCAGAAGAAAAAGCATTAGACCGTCGCCGTGGGTTAGAAATTCTTCAAGATATGTTGAATGAAAGAGGAGGAATTGATGGTCAAGGTAATGATCAATCTGGATTAGGGGTTGAAGATTTTCTGAAGTTTGTTCAGCAGCTACGTCACTATTTAAGCATGGCAGAACAAAAGAAATTATTTGAGTCTGAAGCTCATCGTCCTTCTGCCGTTGGTACATATTTGGCAGTTTATACTTTTTTAGCTCAAGGGTTTGCCCAAAAACAACCAGCCTTAATTCGTAAGGCTAAGTTTATGCTGATGCAATTGGGTAGAAGTCAAGATGTCAATTTAGAGAAAGCTGTATGTTCATTACTTTTAGGACAAACTGAAGAGGCTAATAGATCGTTAGAACTAAGCCAGGAACACGAACCTTTATCCTTTATTAAAGAAAATTCTCAAGAATCTCCAGATTTACTACCAGGTTTGTGTCTCTATGCTGAACATTGGTTGACGGAGGAAGTCTTTCCACATTTCCGCGACTTATCTGACAAGCCAGCTTCTTTGAAAGACTATTTTGCCGATCAGCACGTTCAAGCTTATCTAGAAGCTTTGCCTGCCGAAGCAGAAGCAACTAATCAATGGGTAGTTGTTCAACCCCGTCGTGGTCATGATACAGAAGAGACATTCTATCAAAAAGAAACAGACCAATCTTCAGCCTTAAATTTGGAACAAAAACGTATCTCTAGTGTGGGTAACGCTGCTACTGCCACTATGGCCTCAACTAGCACAGGAACTTCGAATCAACTAGAAGCTAGTTCTTATCAGTCACCTCAAGAAACATATAAATCATCTTCTATAGATATACAAAAACAAGGAAATTCCTTGAGCTATAGTCGCTATTCAGAGAGAGTTAGAGAAAAGAGTAGAAGTAGTTTACCTCAGTTAAATGAAAATATGTCAGTGGGTAGTAAAGAATTACCCCAATCAATGCCTGAGCAAAGTCCACGCAGAACATCAACCAGAAGAGAACCTGTTAAGATTGGTCGTTTAATATTAATAGCAGTTTTGGGATTATTAGCAATAGGATTGATTGGGTTTGTGGCCATAAAAACTATTGGCTGGTTAGCAAATGCTTTGGGTTTAGGTAGGGAACAACCCATGGTACAATTGGATAGACCTCCATTGGAAATTCCAGAAATTAATCAGGACAGTCTCACAGCATCAGGTCCAATTAAAGAAGAAATCGCACGCATAGCTATTCAAAGTTGGTTAGATACTAAGGCTACAGCTCTAGGTCCTAATCATCAAACTGAGCAATTAAAAAATATTCTCGTGGATCCAGCACTGGAACGTTGGTTACCTACAGCTAATGCTTTGAAGCGAGAGAACTCTTATCGAAAGTATGAGCATAGTTTAGAGATAAAAAATTTAAATATGAGTAACACTAATACCAATCAAGCTCAAGTGGATGCTCAAGTTAGAGAAAAGGTAGAGTTTTATGATAATGACAGATTAACCAATTCTCAAAATGATAACTTGCTTGTTCGTTACTATTTGGTTCGTCAAGATGGAAAATGGAAAATTCGTAATTGGAATGTACTCCAATAACTTTTAAGTCGTAATTCTAATATCTTGTTTTTTTCTTCTTATGATCCTGAAGCTAAATCTATTTTTATCCTATATTCCGCACGACAAAATGTAGTACATAAAGATGGGAAAACTTGAGTAAGTATTTAGAGTTATAGTAAATAGTAGTGGAGTGGCACACCTAAAACTGTGCAATAGATTTTTGTTTCTAGGTGTCTTGATCTCCCCATCTCCCAATCTTCCCATCTTCCATCTAATATCATGTCCGGATAAGAGCGTGATCAAAAAAACTTTCTCTTTATTCTTCTTTCTTCCCTCCTGACTCCTGACTCCTGACTCCTTCGTCGTTTATTTATAACTGTTCAACCGGACATGTATTATATCCTACAAAATGCTACTTAATCTAGTGTCTTAATAATCAGAAAGTATGATAGTATGAAAACTCCAAAAAATATTTGGGTTTACTTTGATGAGGAAATACGTGAAGAACATATTTCTCTCGCGAGTCAAAAATTTTCTTATGTCTATAGATCACTGGACAGTACAAAGTTCTTAGTGGAAAAAACGGCGTTGGTGAATTAAGGTATGATTTGAGAAAGGAGCGATATAGCTGCCGCTAGGCTCCGCCAACGCTAATTAGGCAGAAAAATTATGAAATGT
>NZ_JAAHGM010000024.1:0-98188 GCF_010692625.1 Okeania sp. SIO2C2 | reverse complement strand
AAAACCGCTCTCCTAACCTATAGTTGTACTGCCGACGCAACAATTCTAACCACATTTTTATTGTGGCTAACTGTTCTTTATTGGGCCTTAATTTATATTGGTAGGCAGTGCGCATGGTGGAAAATTTCCGGGGTGATAGCAAGATAATCATACAAGTTTTTCAACCAGGGCGAAAGCTTCTGCTGGGATGTTGGCCAATTGAATAGGTTCGATGCCCATTCAATTTGCCGCCGAGAAGCCTCACGCCATAATTTTTGATTTGGCGTGAGGCTTCTCGGCGATTCAGCTAAAATATTTAGGAGTGGCATTTTAGCTTGAAAAGGCTAAGACTTTATATTATCACGGTAGCGCTACATCAAATAGAGTTTGTTTGACACTCTCACCGTTAAATCTGGCGATTATAACGGGAGATTCTTGCGAGTGCTGGCGCAAAGCTACGCTAACACAGATTCATAGAAATGATAATTATCAAAATAATTGGGTTGCGCAACCCCGCCTTGATTGGCAAAGTGTTTTTGGAGGCTTGCTCAAATTCCCATTACAAAAATAACTTCTGACTTCTGACTTCTGACTTCGTTAATTATGCTTCTTCTGCTGCACGCTGTATCAACTTTCTAGCTACAGATTGAGTACCTGTATGTTGAAAGTAATTTGTGGTTTGATCTAGAAATGCAGCTACAACATCTAAAGCGTCATCGGAAAAGTCGATAAAGCCACCAATTTTGTCAAAAATACTTTCTGGGGTTAAACCAACTGACCCAACCAAGTTATCCATCCACCCTTGAGCTACTCCGAAGGTCTCACTAATAAAGCCAAATTTGTCATCTCCAGGAATGGTATCGCTAATTGCTCCAAAAACTGCATTATCTGCAAAAGCACTTTCACCTTCTCCATCAAGGGTATCTTGTACTTTTTGCAGGAAGTCTGGACCCAAAGGTATCAAACCATCAAGACAAACTAAGGCAGCCATTCGCATCAGAGATGGACCACTATACTCCTCAGTCAGGTTTGTGACAAATTCTCCTGGATTAAGAATTGGCAGACCATTGAGTTTACTATAAGCTATCAACTCTGCTACAATTTTTAGGCACAGGTCAACAGATTGAGTTGTGTCAGCTTTGGGAGTTAAGCCTCCTAAAAAGCTTAAAAAGGGGATTTTTTCACTGACTATTTCGGCCATAGCTGCTGCAGCAAGAGCGCCGTCTACATTATCAACTAGGTTGTAATACCATATAGCTCCCTGATATCCATTATCCGCATCATTGTATAGCTCAATGGCTTTATTGCGGATATCCATAATTCTATCTGCATCTGTCTCACCTGTAATTACTTCAATAGTTTTATCAAAACCTACTACATTTTCCCACTCGCCAGGTACTACGAAATCTAGAGCTTTGAGTGTTTTGACCGTTAGATTATTACTCGGTAGTTGGTCTAGTAAATCAATGATTGAATCGCTCATTTTGACCCCTTTTGCTTTGTTAGTTGTTTGCGTTGTCGTTCTTGATTTTTGATTCTTGATTCTATATTTGCATTGCCTTGACAGTTTCGGCGAAAAAAACTGATTTTTATGGTCTGTAACTACATCTCACTTTATATCATGTCTGCATTAATTAGTTACAAAAAACCTTCTCTATCTTCGTATTATCTGTTCCGTATTATTAGTTATTTTTGAGTACTCAACCGGAGATTGTATTACATTTTTTGATAATTTGACAATATGCAATAGCATAAGTCCTGATACATAAATTTCAAAGTCGCTATCGGAAGTAAGACCGCGGTAACTCTTAGTCATCCGCGATCATTCCTAGCAACATTTATTTCTACTTTAGCTGCATTACTTGCCTGTAGATTGTTCTTAGGAATCTACTCATGCATTTCAACCCAAGCTTTGAGTGTGCTGAAAGCTGAGTGCTGTTTGCGGAGCATTCCGGTACGGAAAATACTGATAGCTAGTTAACAATGTCTCAAATAACGACCATATACATAGCCATAATAAGGATATGAAATTCTTGCCCAACCATGACGGTAACCAATAACACGGACACGAGCGCCAGGATGTAAACCTCCTATAATTCTACCCCAAGGATATGTCCTAATTCGCAAGTTGCGATGACGAGTTGCCACTCGACGACAACTACCATAATGCTTACTACCATGACCATAACTATGAGCAAGTTGCTCTTCACCTTCAGTGGGAATTGTAGTGATAGACTGCTCTACACTTTTAGTGTTCTGAGGCGCTCCTACTGCTATAGAAGTAAGACTCATACTACCAATAGCAGCAATAGATAATAAAGTACTCATTGCTACAGATTTTGTCCAATTCATCATCTGTTTCATTCCTCGATCTGATTGCATAAATTCCGGTCTTTATATTATTTTCTCAGAAAAGAGACCCTCAGACAAGACATTGAGTATTAATTTTGTTTAATCTAATCTTGTTATTTGTCTATACTAATCTTCACAATATTTTATTTAAGATATTGACATTAAGCTTATACTGTGATAAGCACATAAAAGAGTAATTAGTAACGACCGCTCATCACTCTATTTTTACTTCCTATTCAATAAATTTTATGTCATCTAATCAAAAGCTTTACGAAGGTAAAGCGAAAATTCTATATACCACTAACGACTCAGAAATATTACTTACTTATTTTAAAGATGATGCCACAGCATTTAATGCTCAAAAAAGAGGCACAATAACAGGGAAAGGTAAAATAAATTGTACTATTTCTAGTCACATATTTAAACTACTCGAAGCTAATGGCATACCTACTCATTTTATTGACTGTCCTGCAGCAGATAAAATGAGAGTCCGAAAGGTTAAAATTTTGCTGATAGAAGTTATTGTGAGAAATATTGCTGCAGGTAGTCTTTGCAAACAAACTGGATTAGCAGAAGGAACAGTGTTGAAATTTCCTCTAGTAGAATATTGCTATAAAAATGATAGTCTCCAAGACCCACTTTTGACACGCGATCGCCTCTTAATAATGGAACTAGCTACCCCAGAACAATTAGAGCAAATACGGACTTTTGCCCTAAAAATTAATGATATTCTCAAAAATTTCTTTAACCAATGTCAAATTACTCTGGTGGACTTCAAACTCGAATTTGGCCTAGATCGGCAAAATAATCTGATTCTTGCGGATGAAATAAGTCCAGATAGCTGCCGACTTTGGGACCAATCTCAAACTGACTCAAACTTGAGAGTAATGGACAAAGACCGCTTCCGTCACGATCTTGGTAATGTAGAAACGGCATATCAACAAGTCTTAGAAAGGATTTTGGCTCAGACAGGTTGAGAACCCTGGCAATGGTGTACAATTTTACAGTTTGTATGGAAAATTTAACTGGTGTGTGGATTGTAGGGGATAGAATTATATGCGCTTGTCTCCGTTCTTAGTGGTAATTTTTGCTGCTTCAACAACTTTTGGAATCTCAAAATCTGCTAATGCTCAAATATCGAAAAGTAATACTGATATAGATAGTAATTTTATTGCTATATCTATTAATTCAAGAAAACAATTTAACAAATTTTCTTCTACTAAATCTTTTTTAGAGTTAGGATATAATTTCCCTTCACAAAAATTATTTGGTAGTATCAATAATAATTTCTCCCATATATCTTGGTCTAAAGAAGCAGTCAAACTTGATTTTTATGATTTAATTAAGGTTAGAGAAATTACAAAACCTGTAATTATTGGTAAAAGTTTAAATAGTAAATACAGTTCTGCTTTTAATAAGGAATTTGCTGAATTTTTCGCTTTTGCTTTAGAAAATCTTGAAAATCAACATATTCCTCAACTAGCTCTAATTAATAAAACAGTAGAAACTAAATTAGAACCAACCATCAATAAACAGTTTGCTGCGAAGATTCCTACTTCAGAAATTGTAGAAAATCAAAGGGAAAATCCTCAAAATATTGAGTTGGCAAAAGCTGTAGAAACTAAATTAGAACCAACCATCAATAAACAGTTTGCTGCGAAGATTCCTACTTCAGAAATTGTAGAAAATCAAAGGGAAAATCCTCAAAATATTGAGTTGGCAAAAGCTGTAGAAACTAAATTAGAACCAACCATCAATAAACAGTTTGCTGCGAAGATTCCTACTTCAGAAATTGTAGAAAATCAAAGGGAAAATCCTCAAAATATTGAGTTGGCAAAAGCTGTAGAAACTAAATTAGAACCAGTCACAAATAAACAGTTTGCTGCGAATATTCCTACTTCAGAAATTGTAGAAAATCAAAGGGAAAATCCTCAAAATATTGAGTTGGCAAAAGCTGTAGAAACTAAATTAGAACCAGTCACAAATAAACAGTTTGCTGCTGAAATTTCTCAAAAAATAAATTTATCTGATAGTGAAATTACTCAAAATCAACAGAAATTAACATTAGACCCATCAGACAAATTGGCCCAAATGCCATCCCCAGAAGAAGAAGTCCCCGAAGAACCAGATAGCAACACCCCACCCTCCGCAATAGAATCAGAAGAATTTACTCTTTCTCAATCACAACCAACAGAACCCTCTACAGGAGAAGCAGAACCCTTAGTGCTAGTCGCTGAAGTCGTAGTTAGTGGAGTAGACGGAGAACTAGAAGACCAAGTGTACCAAGTCATTACTACTCAAGCTGGACGTACCACAACTCGCTCTCAACTACAGAGAGACATTAACGCCATATTTGCCACTGGTTTCTTCCGAAACGTGAAAGCATTACCAGAAGATACTCCCCTGGGTGTACGAGTAACTTTTGAAGTTGAACCCAACCCTGTATTGACCTCTGTAACAATAGAAGGTTCTCAAGTATTGCCTGAAAGTGAAGTAGACAGAATATTCAGTGAGCAATATGGTGAAACTCTAAACCTGAAAATTTTTGAAGGGGGTGTAGAACAAGTCAACCAGTGGTATCAAGATAACGGTTACGTTCTCGGACAAGTTATCGGTGCCCCTCAAGTCAATGACGACGGTTCAGTTATTCTAGAAGTTGCAGAAGGAGAAATTAAAGATATTCAAGTACGCTTTGTGAATGCAGACGGAGAAACAACTGACGAAGAAGGTAATTTAATTGAAGGTCGTACTCGTGAATATATCATCACCAGAGAAATTCAACTTCAACCAGGAGATATCTTCCAACGAGAAACAGCAGAAAAAGATATTAGGAGAGTGTTTGGTTTAGGCATTTTTGAAGATGTTAGGTTGGGTTTAGAACCAGCAACAGACGATCCTAACAAAGCAAATGTTATTGTGAATATTGTAGAGAAAAGTACAGGTTCTCTCGCATTTGGTGGTGGAGTTAGTTCTGCGAGTGGATTATTTGGTACAGTCAGTTATCAACAACAAAATATTGGTGGTAATAATCAAAAATTAGGTGGCGAGTTTCAAGTAGGTGAGCGATTATTACTAGCGGATATTAGCTTTACCGATCCCTGGATAGGTGGAGATGACCACCGCCTTTCCTACACAGTTAATGCGTTCAGACGACGAGCAATATCGGTAATTTTTGATTCTGACGACGAAAACGATCAGCGCGATGTCGATCTGCCTAATGGTGACAACCCACGAGTCATTCGTACAGGAGGTGGAGTTAGTTTTACCCGTCCGTTTATTCCTAATCCATTTGTTGAACCGGAATGGACAGCTTCTTTGGGAATAAAATATGAACGAGTAGAAATTCAGGATAGTGATGGTGATACTGAACCTAGAGATGAATTAGGTAATAAATTGACTGTTGATGATTCTGGGGAAGACGATCTACTGACTATTCAATTTGGTATTGTCAACGATCGACGCAATAATCCCCGACAACCTACTTCTGGTAGTTTACTAAGATTTGGTACAGAACAGTCTATTCCTATAGGTTCATCAGAGATCGCGTTGAATCGTTTACGAGCTAATTATAGTTTCTATATTCCAGTAGACTTTACTAACTTCATTGATGGACCTGAAGCTTTGGCCTTTAACATACAAGGTGGTCATATAATTGGAGATTTACCTCCTTATGAAGCTTTTCCTCTAGGTGGTACTAATACAGTTCGTGGATATGATGAAGGTTCTGTAGGAGCAGGTCGTACATTCTTGTTGGGAACTGTTGAGTATCGCTTTCCTGTATTTGGATTTCTTGGAGGCGCTTTATTTATTGATGCTGCAACAGTATTTGATAGTCAAAGTTCTGTTATTGGTAACCCTGGAGGCGTGCGGGAGAAACCAGGAGATGGTATAGGTTATGGTGCTGGTATTCGGGTACAATCTCCTCTCGGTCCAATTAGAATTGATTACGCTATTAATGATGAAGGTGATACTCGTTTCCACTTCGGTATTGGTGAGCGTTTCTAATACTAAGTTCTAATTTGATAAATCTTTGCTACAAATAGTTAGGGTATTTATTAGAATTTAGAATGCAGAATTTAAAATGCAGAATGGATAGACTTATATAATGTCCGGTAGCATCGGTATTGTATAGCAAGGGTAGGGAACAGGGAACAGGGAAAACAGCCAGGAATACCTAAGAGTAAGAAAAAAACTTAAATTTCCTGTAGATATTCACCTTTGGGTTTACACAAACGATACCAGTGGACATGATATAAGGTTCTACCATCAAAAAGGAGCGAAAATTCCTATTTTGTAGAGGGTTTGGAGACCAAACCCCCCGTAGGGGGCGTGAATTATACCGATACTACCGGATTTGATATAAGCATTTCCTGCGGAATGCGGAGCTAACAGCTCTTAGCAGTCAGCTAGTCTCCGGAGGAGGAACTACGTTAACAGCAATTAGTAATTATTCATTATTTCTAAGGTTTAGTCCGGAGACTTTAACAGTAACTTTTATTCTGTCTCAATTTCTCAATTATTTTTACCTTCTTTTTGCTTCTTTACAGCGGTTTTCATTTCGGTAGACAATACACAGCAGAGACATTCCATAGAACGTCT
Organism: Okeania sp. SIO2C2; assembly: GCF_010692625.1. Classification (NCBI taxonomy): domain Bacteria; kingdom Bacillati; phylum Cyanobacteriota; class Cyanophyceae; order Oscillatoriales; family Microcoleaceae; genus Okeania; species Okeania sp. SIO2C2. Next base: position 91,258 of record NZ_JAAHGM010000024.1, on the reverse strand, counting down.
CTACTGGGTGCGTGATTTTGACGTGAGGTCATCAATATGAAAAACGCTGTAAGTTATTCAAATAATTTTTATGACTTATTAATTCTTGACGATGCTGTATTTCTATTTCTCTTCGCTTTTTGTATCTGTACGACGGTCACCTGGTTTAAGTGGCTCTCTCTGAGCAATAAGCTCTGATTGAATATTGTGGTCTGATTGTAACTTATCTAGTTCTAGATTAGTTAAATTACTTGTTACTTCTGGGATAAAGGCGATTCCTGCTAATGCAAAGTTAACCAAAAGAATTGAAACGAGTTGTTTGTTCATAACTTTAAAGATTGATAATCGTCTATACCCGTTTATTCTCAATCTCTACATAGGAATCAGGATGATTTTAATTAAATCAATTTAATCCTCCTGAGTCATACATCCAACGCTAAAAATATATTTTCTCTAGAAAAAATTTCACATATTCGTCTGAGAAGGTGTTTGCAAAATATTTATTTTTTTTAAATCTTCTCTAATGTGAAATCCGCTTCATCAAAATTTAATATTGTGTCCCTTTATAATGCTTAACAATAAAGAAAGTAGGAAATAGGAAGTAAAGATATAAGGGGAAAAAAGTGAGTGAAGATAATTGCTTAATTAACTATAGGAAGTGAAAAATAGAGCAAATTATCTATCTAGTCATGTAATTAATTTTTTTGTTTTATAGAGACTATTTAGAATACTCCGCCCGCGTAAAAATTTTTGAATTACTACCTCGACCCTTATAAGGTAGAAATATATTCACTCCATACCCCCTAATCCCATCCTGAAAACTCCGGTATTTAATCCTACTTAATTATACGGATAGATTATCTGTAATTTTCTATGTGAAATTATGTATTTGAGAATGTGGGTTTTATTATTATTATTCAAATATATCGGTAATTAACTATTGACAATGTTGATGAAAATGCTATACTTAAAAAAAACACAAATAATTAAGTCAAAAAAAGTAAAGTTTGTACATTATATATCAAACTATAAGTGGTGTATTTATTTATCTATACAAGGTATTTTTTGACTCTATTCTACTTGATTTGGTGATTAAAAAATTAAAATGAAAAACACAGAAAGATTTCAAATAAATAGTCCCACAGTAGTTCAAGAAACAATCGAAGGCGAAGTAGTAATCGTCAACCTAGAGAAAGGAGACTATTATAGTTTACTGAATACGAGCGCAGACATTTGGTCAGCAATAGAAAAAGGCAATTCAACAACAGAAATAATCGCAGAAATAACAGAACGATATGAAGGCGATCGCGAAACAATAGAAACAGCAGTTAACTCTCTAATTGCCCAACTACAAGAAGAAGAAATTATTATTGTAGCTCCCAGAAATGAATTGACAAATGAAAATAGACAGGAAGTAAAAACCGCAACAGATAATAATCAACAAAAACTCCCTTTTGAACCTCCGGTTCTATCTAAATACACAGATATGGAAGAACTATTAGCTCTAGATCCAATCCATGAAGTTGATGAAATGGGTTGGCCGAATGCTAAAGTAGATACCCTGATTTAAGATAAAAAATAAGTGATTGACTATGCATAAAAATATGCAAAAACTGACTAAAAAAACAGATATTCCTAGTGAATTGTTACCCCAGAAAGAGCCTCTGGATTTTTTTAATGAAGTTTACGATTTATACCAAAAAGCAGAAACTAATATTGGAGGTGAAATCACTTGTTTTTATGAAATTTCTGGGTTAACAGTTCGTTTATGTTTTGCAGGAGAGGCTTTAATCTCTCGTTTAACTACTGCATTAGCACACTTAGAAATACAAGCGATCGCTAATCCTGACTTAACAATTTGTATTTGGGATAGCACCTCTACTAATACTATTATGCCACCTCCTCCCTGGCAAGGACAGCATCTACAAAAACGAGGAGAAGTTTGGGGATTAAATAGCGATCGGATTCACACATCTTTTCAATGGGGTGCTAATGCTTTAAGCTTATTAGATTATGAACGTAATTTAGGAATTTATTGGGTTAATAATTCTGAATTAGTACCCTATTGGGAAACCGGATCGCCTCTGCGAACAATTCTCCATCTTTGGTTAGGAAAAAGAGGTATTCAGATGGTTCATGCAGGTGCTGTAGGAGTTCCTAGCGGTGGTGTTTTATTAGTAGGAAAAGGTGGTTCGGGAAAGTCTACTACAGCGTTATCTTGTCTTGATTCTGAGTTATTGTATCTGAGTGATGATTATAGTTTAATAACTTCTGAACCTAAGCCTACAGCTTTTAGTATTTATGCTACAGGGAAGAAAAAGCCTGATGATGTAGATCGCTTACCTTTTTTGAAGCCAATCATTAGCAATTATGAAAAATTAGGAGAAGAAAAAGCTCTTTATTTTCTGAATGAACATTTCCCATACAAGATTATCAAACATTTTCCTCTCAAAGCAATTTTAATTCCTAGAATTACAGGAAAACAAGAGACAACTTTAACAAAAACTTCGGTGATTACTGCAATATCATCTCTTGTTCCTAGTACAGTTAAACAATTACCAGGAACAGGACAAGAAGCTTGTAAAATTATGACTAAAACTGCTGAAAAATTACCTTGTTATTATCTCAATCTGGGAACTGAAATTGAATCAATTCCTCAAGTAATCTTTGATTTAATCATCTCATTAAAAAATGTCGTTTAATAATCCTTTAATTAGTGTTATTGTCCCTGCTTATAATGCAGAAGAATATTTAGAAGAAGCACTGCAAAGCATTAGTAAGCAAAACTATGAACCTCTAGAAATTATAGTTATTGATGATGGATCAACGGACAAAACAGCAAGTATTGCTAAGGGGTTTAGCGATAAAATTAACTATATCTATCAAGAAAATACTGGACCAGCAGCAGCTAGAAATGCAGGTATTAAAATAGCACAAGGAGAGTATATTGCTTTTCTGGATAGTGATGATATATGGGGAGATAATCATCTAGAAATACTCTTAAATTATTTGACTCAAGAGCCTGATTTAGAAGCAGCTATGGGTAGGGTGCAATGTATGGTAGTGAAAGAAAATCAACAAGGAAAAAAAATATTTGAAGAATTTGGTGAAGCAACTATTAATGTCAATTTAGGAGCAGGTATATATAAGAAATCTTTATTTAGAAAACAAGGGTATTTTGACCCCAATTTACAACAAAGCGAAGATGTAGATTGGTTTATGAGAAATAAAGAAGCTGGCATCAAAATAGCGATGCTTGAAGAGACTACCTTATATTATCGTCTTCATCAAGATAATATTAGTAGAGATCGAAAGAGAGGTTATTCAACGTTTCTGAATGCTCTCAAAAAATCTTTAGATAGACGAAGAAATCAAAATACTCAACTTCCTGGTTAAATTTATTAATTAAAATGCGAGAAAAAGCAACTAAATTAATTATTAAAAAATATATTGAAGCTGGACAAATCCCTTGGTATCCCGGTTATTTAGTTTATCGTCAACAGCTAATTAGTGAAACATTATCTAATTCTGACCTGATGTCTAAATTTCAACTAAATCAGTCATTACCATCAGGATATGGTTATGGTGTAGATGAGAGATGTGTTGAATATCCTTGGTTATTTTGTCAATTAAATCATAACTCAGAGTCAATTCTTGATGCTGGTTCTGCTCTGAATCATGATTTTATTTTAGAACAACCAATATGGCAAAATAAGAAGTTACATATTTTAACTTTATCCCCGGAGTTTAATTGTCACTGGAAACGAGGTATTTCCTATTTATTTGAAGATTTACGCAGCATTCCCATTCAAGATAATTACTATGACCAAATCGCTTGTATTTCTACTTTAGAACATATTGGCTTAGATAATCGACAATTCACGGGTAAAGATACAGATAAACAAAAGAAAAGTCAAGATTTTTTATTAGCTATTCAGGAAATGCATCGTGTTATTAAAGCTTGTGGAAGTTTATTATTAACTGTTCCTTTTGGCAAATATTCTAACTTAGGAACTCAGCAGGTTTTTGATGATAATTTATTAGAACAAGCAATCTCTGCTTTCAACCCATCAGATATAACACGCACTTTTTTTTCTTATACTCAAAAAGGTTGGCAATTTTCCTCAGTTGAACAATGTAAAAAATGTGAATATGTTGATTGGATTATGTTACCAGAAGAAAAGCGTCCTAATAAATTTCCTGTTCAACTAGATAATGCTGCTGCTGCCAGAGCAGTTGCTTGTGTCAAATTAGTGAAATAACTCTAATATTGAAGAAGGAGTCAGTCCTCAGGAGTCAGTCCTCAGGAGGGAAAATTGCATGGGGATGTCTTCGACACGTCGCTCCGCGTCTACAGGTCCCCAAATAATTTTGAACACCGCGGGTGACGGTGGGGTATTAAACCCGCAAAAAAAAGATAATGATAAATTGGGATAAAATTTTATGATAAAAAATTCTCTTGTTAGTGCAATTATTGTTGTTAAAAATGGTGAGCGTTATTTACAAAATGCCATAGAAAGTATATTGAATCAAACCTATAGTAATTATGAAATTATTGTGATAGATGGAAGCTCCACGGATAACACCCCAAAAATAGCTCAATCTTATCCTCAAATTCGTTATTTCCTCCAAAATAATCATGGTATAGCTAATGCTTATAATCAAGGAATTGAGGTAGCAAAAGGAGAATTAATTGCCTTTCTTTCCCATGATGATACTTGGACTCCTGATAAACTAGAGACTCAAGTAATATACATGAGCGAGCATCCAGAAATTGAATATACAGTTGCTAAAGTTAACTTTTTTTTAGAACCAGGACATTCACCACCATCAGGATTTAGAACAGAATTATTAGAAGGGGAACATATCGGTAAAATTATGGAAACTTTAGTAGTACGAAAAACTTTATTTGAGAAAATTGGCAAGTTAAATCCTGAATTTACTGTAGCTGAGGATGTTGATTGGTTTGCTCGTGCTAATGATGCTCAAATTCCTATGGCTGTTATGCCCAAAGTATTACTAAATAAAAGAGTTCATGATACTAATTTATCTTTAAATTCTCAGCAAAATACACAGAATTTATTGAAGCTGATCAGAAATTCTATTCAAAGAAAACGTCAATTAAGCTAACCATTATTTATTAATAGAGTTAATACTTGAAAATAGGAGTTATTTGTGTCAAATAAAGATAAAATTTAAAAAAAAATATTTAATAAAATATTTAAAGCAGATGATTTTATTAAAAAAATTTGTTATGCGAATGCAGGTATGTTAAACATGGGAAATATTTGGTGTTTTGATTATGCTATTTCTCATATCCCAAGTAAAGCACCAATTATAGAAATAGGTTCATTTTGTGGTTTATCTGCTAATGTTATTACTTATCTTAAATTAAAACACAAAAAAAATAATCCTTTAATTTGTATAGATCCTTGGGATTTTAGTGAAGGAAATAAATTACAAAAATTAGGAGAACATCCTACTTTAAATAATCAAGATTATGGAGAATTTGTTAAAAGAAGCTTTCAAGAAAATGTGTTGTTATTTAGTAGTTATGATACCCCGTTTGCTATTCAAACTACATCAGATAATTTTTTCAGAAAATGGAATGGAAAAGAAAAGGTTAATGATATATTTCAAAAAACAATACAGTTAGGAGGTGATCTCAGTTTTGCTTATATAGATGGCAATCATGATTATGATTATGCTTATCGTGATTTTCAAAATGTCGATAGATGTTTAAATATAGGAGGATTTATTTTGTTTGATGATTCTGCTGATAATTCAGGGTGGGGAGTTTGTGAAGTAGTTAAAGAACTTTGTCGAAATGACAAATATAAGCTTATTAAACAAAATCCAAACTACTTTTTTCAAAAAATAAACTAACAATTAATTTAAAGCAATATAGATCGTCAAAAAATATGAAGACTCTTAATCCCCTAATTAGCATAATTATTCCTGTTTATAACGGCGATCGCTATATATCAGAAGCTATTAATAGTGTCTTACAACAAACCTATAATCCCATAGAAATCATCGTTATAGATGATGGTTCAACGGATAAAACAGCAGAAGTAGTTAAAAGTTTTGGTTCAGTTTTAAAATATTTTTATCAAGAGAATAGTGGTACAGCTACTGCTCGTAATTCTGGGATTAGTCTGGCTAAAGGTAACTTTTTTGCTTTTTTGGATGCTGACGATATTTGGGTAGAAAATAAGTTAAAAATTCAGATGGAAATATTTAATAATAATCCTGAAGTAGATCTAGTATTTGGTCAAGTTCAACAGTTTTACAGTCCAGAATTAGATGAAAATATCAAAAAACAAATTTATTGTAATCCTGAACTAATGACAGGATATATACCTTCTGGGATGATCATTAAACGAGATGCTTTTTTCCGTGTTGGTAAGTTTCAATCTCAGTGGCAACAGGGTGAATTTGCTGATTGGTATGTTCGAGCTACTGAGTTAAATTTAAAAATAATAAATCCACCTAATTTAGTAGCAAAAAGACGCTTACATAAAATGAATAAAGGTCTTCAACAACGCCAAGCTTCTCAAAGTGATTATCTACGAATTATTAAAGCATCTTTAGATCGCAAAAGACAACAAAAAAAAGAAAATTAAAATAATTCATAAATAATATGAAAGCTCAACAAGTAAATCATTTAGCTGAAATTCGTTATAGATTAGCGAAAGGATGGCAAATTAAAGGTAAAATTGAAACGGCGATAAGTGGTTACAAAGAAGTTATTAATATGAACTCAAATTATATACCAGCTTATCTCAGCTTAGGTGATTTACTATTAGCTAAAGGAGATTGGCAACAAGCACAACTTATTTACGATCGAGCAGTTAAAATTAATCCCAATTTTGATCGATTACATAAAAATTTGGTAAATGTTATTTCCAAATATCAAGGAATAGATGAGGCTTTTAATTACTATCAATTAACTAGACAAGACCATAGAAAAATCACTATTAACACTACAGATATTTTAGCTTGTGTTGTAGTTAGGAATGAATCCCTGCGCTTACCTTATTTTCTCTCCTATCATCGTCAACAAGGGATTGATAAATTTTTGATTGTTGATAATGGTTCAAATGATGAGACTTTAGCTTATTTATTACAACAACCAGATGTTTATCTTTGGCAAAGTTTTCTTTCCTTTAATCAAGCAAATTTTGGTTCAGCTTGGTTTGAAGTACTGTTAAGAAAGTATGGTTTAGATCATTGGTGCCTAATGGTTGATGCTGATGAATTGTTTTACTATCCTAACTGTGAAAGTAAGAAAATTAATCAGCTATGTGAGGAATTAGAGCAACAAGGAAAAAAAGCTTTAAATACAGTTTTGTTAGATATGTATTCAGATAAAGCCATTGCCGAAACTCATTATCAAAAAGGAGAAAATTTCTTAGAAGTTTGTCCTTACTTTGATAGACAATTCTATCACACAAAAAAAGAAAAAGCTGGACCATATCAAAATCACATTGGTTATTTTGGAGGAGTCAGACAAAGGGTATTTGGCGAAACAGGAGCTTATTATTTAACTAAAGTTCCTCTAATTAAATACAATTTGAATCTAGTTTTAACAGGAGGGCAACACTATACGAATTGTCCAGAGAATAAAATTGCAGGTGAGTGGGGTTGTTTATTACACTTTAAATATTTCTCATCTTTTTCTGCTTATGTTAAAGATCAAGTTGAGAGAAAAGAACATTATAATCAAGGAATGCAATATTTAGAGTATGCAAAAGGAATAGATAAAAATCACAATTTAACTCTATATAATCCTAAATATTCTCTTCAATTTAAAAACAGTCAACAATTATTGTATTTAGGAATTATGAAGATTCAGGAAAGTGCAGTTTTTTCTGAATTAAAAGATGATTTTATCTCACATCCAGATAGTATTCTTCTCTATACAGATTGTCCAGAAATATACGGTGCTGCTCAATGGAATCATGCTTTAATTTGTGCTTTAGCAGAAGCTGGATATCATGTTAATTGCGCTCAAAGCAAAGCCTCTCATCATTTAGTTACACATAGGAAACAATTAGGAATTCAACACTTATGGTTAGAAGAAGATAATATCTATCATCCTACTCAACCTGCAAGAGCATTTGTGAACATAACCGAAGCAGGAAATATTTTTGCAAAAGTTAAACCAAAACTGATTATTTTTAGTGATGGTTGTCCTGTTTCTAACTTAGCTGCTAAACAGGTAGCAATTGAACAGAAAATTCCTTTTATAATTATCAATCACTGTGTTTCAGATGATTGGGCTAAACTATTTTCTCCTTACTTAGATCATTTACCCAATATTTATCAACAAGCGAAAACTGTAATTGCTGTTTCTCAAGCAAATTTAAACTTACTACATAAATTATTTAATTTACCAAAAAATAAGGGTCAAGTTATTTATAATGGCAGACCAAAAGAATACTTTACTCAGACAAATTTAGCAACCAGAAATCATTTTCGTCAAAGTTTAAATATTCCTCAAAATGCCATAGTATGTTTCACTGCTGCCCGTTTAGAAGTAATAAAAGGGTATCAATATCAACTGAGTGCTATGGAAATTTTGAAACAAAAAGAAATTTGGTCAAAACTTTACTTTGTTTGGGCAGGAAGTGGCAGTTTAGAGAAGAAAATTATGCCAAAGATTAAAGAATTAGGAATAGAAAATAAAGTTAGATTAATAGGCGATCGCTCTGATATTCCTGATTTATTAGATATGGCTGACATTTTTATTTTACCTTCCCAATTTGAAGGAATGCCATTATCTATTATGGAGGCAATGGCAAAGGGAAAACCTGTAATAGCAACTGCGGTTAGTGGTATTCCTGAAGAATTAGGAGATACAGGGAAATTATTATCAGATCCTAAGATTAATGCTCAAGCTACAATTAAAGAATTGGCTGAAACCATTGAAAATTGGGCTAATAATTCTGATTTAGCTACTAAAATCGGTCTAGAATGTAAGCAAAGAGCAGAACAAATGTTTCAACAAGAAACAATGATTAAATATTATTTAGATTTAATTGACAAGGCAATATAATTAGCTACTTAATCTTTTTATTCCAACAAATTGAAACAAAAAAATAATGATAAGTAAACTTCAAAATGAATTAAAAATCAGACCAAAATAATTTTTCGATTACTTAACCTCTTTTTCGTTAAAATCAAGTTCAAATAAGCATAAATTTATTATCTTGGCCCACTATCGAACAGGTAGCACCTTACTCGCTAACTTACTAAACTGTCATCCAGAGATTTTTGTTGATGGAGAAATTTTTTCTAGCTTTTCTACATCCTACTTTAAAAAAGTTCTATTTCCTGAGACTTATATTAATATTCAATCTCAAAAAACGCCTTGTCAGTTTTATGGTTTTGACCTGAAAATCGATCAACTTATTCTCAGCTTATCGAAGTTTCATCGGACACCTCTAAAATTTATAGAGAATTTATGTAGAAATGGTTGGAAAATTATTTACTTAAAACGAAATAATCTTTTGCGAAAAGCTATTTCCGATCTAAGTGCTAATGCTAGAAGACAATGGCATGATACCCCTGAAAATCCTTTGCTAAAAGCTCCAATTAGTATAGATTGCCAAAAATTAATAAAATTTATAGAATGGTGTGAGAAAATGAATAGAAAAGAAGAACAAGTTATTCAAGAACTTTCTTGTTTACGTCTAATTTATGAAACTCATCTCTTAAATTCCGAGACACATCAACAAACTATAGATAATATTTTTAGTTATTTAGGCACTTATTCAGTTCCAGTTAAAACAAAAATGAAAAAAATATCTACTCATAATTTAGCTGATGATATTATAAACTATGAAGAAGTTGTTGATTTTATTCAGGCAACAAAATACCATCATTTTTTAGAAAACTAATTCTCTATCTTTGTGCTTCAATTTATAGTGAAGTAATTAACCATGAATCTCAAAACTCGATTAAAAGCTGCCTTAAATTCTTTTCTGAATCCATCGGCAAAAACACCCAAAATTATTATCCAAGAAAAATATCCAGAGCCATCATTAGTTTTCAATAATAAACTATTAGCAGGAAAAAATGTTCTGATTACCGGAGCAGGACAAAATATTGGTAAAAGTATTGCCTTGGAAATGGCTAAACAAGGAGCTAATATTTATTTTACAGATCTAGTTGAAGAAAAATGCTTAAAACTAGAGCGAGAACTTGCTCAATATCAAATAACATCTAAATGGTTTATTTCAGATATATCTAAAACTGAAGACATTGATAATTTACATAATGATTTTATTGAAAATAAGATTAAACTTGATATATTAATTAATAATGTAGGTATCCAATTTAATAAATTTGGCATTAAAAATTTTGAACTAGAAGAAGCAAATAAAGTATTTCAGACTAATATTTTTAAGCCAATGTATTTAACTAAGCTTATTGCTGAAATGATGATTAGCAATCAAATTTTTGGCTCAATTATATTTATAACATCCATACATCAATATACTTTATTTCGTGAGCTAAGTTATAGTGCATCCAAAGCATCTTTAGGAATGATTATAAAAGAATTAGCTATAGATTTAGCTGCACATAGAATCCGCGTTAATGGAATTGCTCCAGGTGTAGTACAAGAAAATCACAAAGGAGACCCTTTGTATTATAAATATACTCCCTTACATCAAAGTAGCATTAATCCTAAATATATAGGTCGTGCTGTAGTTTATTTAGCTTCAGATTATTTCTCACATTTTACTACAGGAACAGTGATTAAAATTGATGCTGGATTATCCTTAAGAAATTATATGGTAGAGATTCATTTTCCTCAATAATATATCGCAATCCTATTTGATTTGTGTATAAAAATCTTACAGCTTTTAGGGAAGAGGGAACAGCGAACAGGCAGGAGTTTCAGTTTTTTTATTTACTTTTTGATTACCCGCAACCAATTTAGGATTGCTATATCTTTCCTGTCAATTGAGAAGAATATGATTTTTTTATTTAATAAATTAGTTAATCAGGAAATTAAAGTATCTAGATTTCGTTAAATTCAGATTGATATATTTAAGTTAAGGGGTGGAATAATATGCAAGCACTAAAAAAAAAGCTCAAACAATTTGTAAAACAAAAGAAAGAACGATTAGAACTACAATTTAAAGTAGGTTATCTAGAAGCTAAATCAGAACAATTTTTCAGCTTATTTCCCCAAGAAGCAAAAATTAAGCGTGTTGTTACAGGATTTCAATTTACAGAAGGTCCGATTTGGTTTTCTGAAGCAAACTATCTTCTTTTTAGTGATATTCCTGCTAACAAAATTTATAAATTAACTCCAAATGGTAAAGTATCAATTTTTCGGCAATTTAGTAATAATTCTAACGGTTTAACTATAAATAAACAGGGAAAATTAATTGCTTGTGAACATGGCACAAGGAGGGTAACGCAAACAGAAAAAGATGGTTCAATTACTATTTTAGCTGAACAATTTCAAGGGAAAAAACTCAATAGTCCTAATGATGTTGTTGTGAAAAGTGATGGTAAAATTTATTTTACAGATCCTCCTTTTGGCATTAAATCAGAACAACAGGAACAACCTTATCAAGGAGTATATTGTCTCTCAAATGATGGTAAATTCACCCTAGTTGCTGATGATTTTGAGCGTCCCAATGGTTTAGCATTCTCACCTGATGAAAAAAAGCTTTATATTGATGATTCATACCGTCATCATCTCAGAGTTTTTGATGTTCAAGACAATGGAATACTAACTAATGGTAAAATTTTTTATGACATGAAAATCAATAAACCTGGTTGTCCCGATGGGATGAAAGTTGACATTCAAGGAAATATTTATTGTACAGGTGCAGGAGGAATTTGGGTATTTAATCTAGAAGGAAATCATTTCGGAACAATTGTTACTCCAGAAATACCAGCTAATTGTGCTTGGGGTGATGCAGATTTGCAGACTCTTTATATTACTGCACAAACATCAATTTATACAATTAGAGTTAATATTCCAGGAATAAAAGTTGGATTATAGGTTTAATTTTTAATTTATAGAAAATACAGTAGGGTGGACAATTTACTTGAAATTATTCAATCAAATAATAAATTTATCAAAATAATTGGGTCGCGCAACCCCCACTTGATCGGCGAAATATTTTTGGAGGGTTGCTCTAATCCCCGTTACAAAAACAACTTCTGTACGTCGCCAATCCGATGCCTCCCCTATCTGACTTCTGACTTCGTTATTTAATTGCACACCTTACTATCTATTGATTTTTGTTTTAAGCTATACTTAACTAACATTCTAATTGGTCGAATTAAATAATAAAAAATTGCCGGGAAATTAGATTTTGGCAATAGTACCCAATCAGAAGTAGTTGGAGTTAAAAAGAGGCTTAAAGCATACCAAATTTTATCTTTGAACCTTTCTTTAGTCCATAAATGAAAGGAAAATACTTTAATTTGTTGAGAACGTTCTTGAGAATCAAGAAACAACCAATTTTGAATTTGAGCAACAATTTTTTTGATTTCTATATCTAATTCAATCTTTTCTAAGACTAAATCAGGTAGAGGAGCTTTCAATAAATTATGTGCCAATAAAACCCCTGATAAAACAATACGCATTCCTCCTTTTTTTTCCGCTTGTTCCATAACAAATTTCCAATTTAACTGAGGATAAGCACAGATTAATTCTGCAAGATCACAAATTCTTGAAAGCTGATCCCAACAGTCTTTTGTTCCATGCCCACAAAGGAGTAATAAATAATTTTCTGGACTAAGATTAGGGATGCTAGTATTAAGTAATGTGACAGTAGTTAGGTCTTCTTTTAAATAGTCTATACTTAAAGGAAATGCAAAATATTTAGGGATTACTTCCCAGTGTAATTCAATGACAAATTGAGCATTATAATAATCAAATTCATAGGCAGATTCTTTCACAAATTGATGTATTGTTTCTGACTCAATAAATGCTGCTTCTTCCATTTCATCTAATTCAATAACATGGAAACGCATCTTATTACCTTGCTTGACTAGCAAATCTTTCCCTTTGACAACATCTTTTTCATAAACTAAAAGATCCAAATCACTAAACTGTCTTAAGGAAATATCCCCATAAACACATTGTGCTAAAGGCGGTCCTTTAAAACAAAAAACAGGAATATTTTCACTTGCAAATAAATCTAAAACTTTGAGTAATTCTCTTGTTAGATAGAGATTGCGGAGAGCATTAGTACGGAAATCTTTTTGGAGTTGAGTAAAAATTGTTTGGGGTACTGCATCTCGACAAATATTGTTTAGAGTTTGATATAAAAGTGGTTTTACTGAGTGAGATGTTGCTATTTTAATCAGATATTGCCAGTCTATTTCTTGTTTGACTAAAGCCTTAATTTTGTTTGCTGTTTCAGTATCTATATTTTTTCTAGCACAATTGAGAATTAACTGAATTTCTGTGCCATAGTTTCCTAATGTTTGAGTTTGATTTTTTTTCAATACTTCCGCTCCTATTTCCCTTTTTTGATCGAATTAATTAGATTTAATTACTATTTTATCTCAAGTTTTAAAAATTTGGTACTATATACAGCCTATTCCATGTAAGTGTGGCACAGTAATTCTAGTAGGTTTGATTAATAAGAATGGAAACTTTATTCCAGACTTCAAAAACTATTTAAAAATTTAGTGCCACTGTACTTCATAAACCTGGAATCCGCTGTATTTGAGAACTAAATAGAGAATTAAATAAAGGAAAATGGGAAGTTAATTAAACCATATTCCATAGACATCTCCAATAATCAAAAATAAAATCAATTATTGCACAGAAATTATCAATTCTTTCCCCCTATTCCCTACTCCCTCTTTTCCGGAGATGTCTCATGTAAATATGATATATTAATTAAATAGATACCCAAAAATTAGGCGTTGGTAAAGCGCGGGTATGATATTAATCTTAATTATTTAGGAGTCAGGAGTCAGGAGGACCGAGTCAGGAGGGAAGAAAGAAGAAGAAATAAGAAATAGAAGGGAAAAGTTTTTTGTTCGCGCTCTTATCCGGACAAGATATCATACCTCAAATCACCAACGCCAAATTACATATGATTCATTATATTTCCGTGAAAAAATAGTTAAATATTATGAAAAATGTGATACATCCATCTACTTTTTCTATTAGCCAATGAACTGTGGAATGTAAGATTCTCTAAACCCGCTCCTGACAAAAATGCTTACTTGCGGAGAATTAAACAGTCCTACTTGATTTATAACCCGACTCGTTTTCTTGGAGATAGTATATGAATTTAAACCTAAAATTTCAGCCATGCTCGCTGACTCACGAACAGAAATTACTATTACGGGTTTGTCTGCTTCAGGGAGAAGATGTCTTAAAAGCTTGGCAACAATGGGTAACAACAGTTGATATTAACAACCTTGACTCTGACTCTAATAGTTTACTTCCTTTACTGTACCGCAACTTATCGACCCACCAGGTAAATCATCCTGAAATGGCGAGACTTAAGGGAATTTATCGGAGTAAATTTTACAAAAATCAAATATTAATCCAAAAAATTACCAAAATTTTAAATTCTTTGCGGGATGCAGATATTGAAACAATACTTCTAAATGATGTTGCCATCAATTTACAGTATTATCCACATATTGCTCTCCGTCATATATATAATTTTGACCTGCTTATTAGAACAGAAAATGCCTCGAAAACAATAAATTTTTTAGATCGATTAGGATGGAAATATTCTGAGAATTTACCAATCAGAACTGTTGTCGGTAATGCTGCCATCTTCAAGGATGAATCAGGATGCCGATTAAGTATTCATTACCCAGTAGCTTTAGATGCCATACAGCAGAATGTTGAACAAAATTTTTGGCAGGAAGCGGAAATTAATCAAGTAGGAGAAATGTCAACATATTTATTAAACCCTACTAATCAGTTATTACAAGTTTGTTTACAAGGTTGGCCGTTTAAGCAAGTTTCTACTGCTATCTGGGTAGCAGATGCGATGATGATTCTAAATTCATCAGGAGATAAAATTGACTGGGATAAATTAATAAATCAGGCAAAAAAACGCCAAATTGTTTTACCACTAAAAAATACACTTCCCCTATTGGATAAAATACTCGATACTTCACTACCACCAGCAATTTTACAAGAAATTCAACAATTGCCTATTTCTAAATTAGAGCAGAAAGAATATCAGATAATTAATAGTAAAGCATACTCATTTATAGGCACTTTTTTGAGCAGATATTATCTATATTCAAGATTAGTTAGTAATAGCAATGCACAATTAAACTTAATAGAATTTACAAAGTATCTGCAAGCAGTATGGAGTTTGGCTAGTTTTTGGCAAGTACCTATCCAAGTAGTTAATAAGGCTATAAGAAAGGCTAAACCAGATATCTTCAAAATCTAGACAATTTATCTACATCAACGGTTCTTTCGATCGCCGGATTTAGTATGACAAACATTATAGACTAATTTTTCTCGTTAAGTTGTGTAAGTCCCACTAGAGAAGATGAGAAATGGCCTTTGCTTAGGATCGGAAATCAAATATTTTGATAAAAGTCTTAAAAAAAATGTCATTAGCTAAGGATCAAGGGCATTTTTGGCCCAAATACCCCTGACTGCTATGAAAATATTACAAACTATTAAGAAAATAATGAGAAAGTGAACAAAATGCCTCAAAATACTTGCTGAAGGTAGTTATGTCAGAGGGTACTTTGTCCTTCTTACTAGCTAACCAATTTTTAAGCAACCTTATTACCTTAACTCTGTTGGAATAAAGCATGAGTATAATTACCAAATCAATCGTTAATGCAGATGCTGAGGCTCGTTATCTGAGTCCCGGCGAATTAGACCGAATCAAGACTTTTGTTTCCTCTGGCGAGCGTCGCGTTCGGATTGCTCAAATTATGAGTGAATCTCGTGAGCGTATTCTTAAGGAGGCTGGAAACCAGCTTTTCCAAAAGCGTCCTGATGTTGTTTCTCCAGGTGGTAATGCCTACGGTGAACAAATGACTGCTACTTGCTTGCGCGATCTGGATTATTATTTGCGTTTGATAAGCTACGGTATTGTTGCTGGAGACGTTACTCCTATTGAAGAGATCGGACTCGTAGGCGTTACTGAAATGTATAAGTCTTTGGGCACTCCCATCGAAGCTGTTGCTGAAGGTGTTCGCTGCATGAAGAATGTTGCTGCTTCCCTTCTCTCAGGTGATGATGCTAGCGAAGCTGCTTCTTACTTTGACTATGTTATCGGTGCTATGAGTTAAGGCTAAATATTTTTTAGAGGTTAGATGAAAGTTGGTGAGAAGGAAACAAGAATTTAATAATTTAGAACTTCCTGAAATATCAAATTGAAGTCTACAATCAAATCTCTAAAATCCTGGCCTTCGCCTATCCAATAATTTTGAAGATTCAGCAAATTTAAGGAAATCAATCAATAATGCAAGACGCTATTACCTCCGTTATTAATTCTTCTGACATTCAAGGTAAATACCTTGATGCTGGTGCTCTAGAGAAGCTCACTAACTACTTTGCCACAGGTGAACTACGAGTTCGCGCTGCAACTTCTATCAGTGCGAATGCTGCAACTATTGTTAAAGAAGCTGTAGCTAAGTCTTTACTTTACTCTGATATTACTCGTCCTGGTGGTAATATGTACACCACTCGTCGTTATGCTGCTTGCATTCGCGATTTGGATTATTATCTACGTTACTCTACTTACGCTATGTTAGCTGGCGATCCTTCTATTTTAGATGAGCGTGTACTAAATGGCTTAAAAGAAACCTACAATTCTTTGGGTGTTCCCATCGGTGCTACTGTACAAGCTATTCAAGCTATGAAGGAAGTTACTGCTGGCTTAGTTGGTCCTGATGCTGGAAAGGAAATGGGCGTTTATTTTGACTACATTTGCTCTGGGTTGAGCTAATTTGGCAATCAGTAAAAAAGGCCAAAAAAGGTAGATTTACCTTTTTGATTTAACTGATGTTATACTATAAGGCTAGGGAAGCCTAGTATGATTGTTAGATTACCAAAGGCTAATTATTGAATAAATAATTTGTTTTAGTAAACTAGCATTGATTCTATAGGTTCCCTGCCTTAGGAGTTTTTAGGTTTGAGATTTGAGGCGATCGCATTACTTAGAAATTCTCGTGTTAGATTTAAGTATGGGGGTCGTCAATATATGGGTTTAGATAATCTCAAAACTCAATAATAATTAGATAAGTATTTGACTGTTTACCCTAATTGTTTTACAAAAGGATTTAAGAAAATCTTCACCAAGTATTAGGAGAAATTTGTATTATGAGAATGTTTAAGATTACTGCTTGTGTTCCGAGTCAAACTCGTATTCGTACTCAACGAGAATTGCAAAATACTTACTTTACCAAGCTTGTTCCTTATGATAGCTGGTTCCAGGAACAACAAAGAATTATGAAAATGGGTGGTAAAATTGTTAATGTCCAGTTAGCTACTGGTAAACCAGGAGCAAATACTGGGTTACTTTAATAAATTACTGAAAAATTGGGTTTAAAGTGAACAGAGGTCTTATGGCCTCTTTTTTTATCATTTCCCTTATGGGTTTAATACCCCACCGTCAACTGGAGTGCTCAAAATTGTTTGGGGGAGCGAATCCCCATGCAATTTTCCCTCCTGACTCCTGACTCCTGACTCCTGACTCCTTCTTCAAATGATTTTAGGGGGTAGGGAAGCTGACAAAATTCACTTATATCATGTCCGTTGGTATGGTCGCGTGTAAAAGTTGGGGAAATATCTACCGCCATATAAGGTTTTTCCTTCTCTTATGCTACCGGACATGATATTACCTATTAATTGCTTAATTAAGCGCGTGAAATTCTTCAATCTTCCATCTCCTTTAAAACTTCATAACTGGGGAAACACGCAAGTGTAGCTTGCTAACGCAAAGCTTTAGGTGCGGAATACTACAAACGCTAACGTCATGTTTACTTAGGGTTTGCTGAAAAAGTCTTATGGGTAGGAGACAGGAGACAGGAGACAGGAGACAGGAGACAACCCACCCCTCGCCCCTCCCCCTCCCAGGAGGGGAGAAATGGGAATGAGCGAGGAGGTAGGAGGAAGAATAATCCCTTGATTATTCTGCGCAACTCTTACCTAAAATGCTAATTTTTTGAACCATTACGACCATTAAGTTTGGATTTTTTTTACTAAAAAATGCTAAAACCTTTATATGTCAATGCTTTTAGATTTAATCAGCAAACCCTACTTATAATTGGGTAAAATAATGACTCAGCGATCGCAAATTTATGATTAAAATCAATTAAAAGGAGCTAGTGCAATGGAAAAGGAATTATTAAACGATAAACGTCTTCAGCAGTTTGAATGGAATTCAGCTATTTCCCCCATAATAGTTGGAGAAGGAATTCTAACTGTCAAACAGGTAGCTAAAGTAGCAAAATTAGGTACTCCTGTTGCCCTGACAAAACGTGAAGACATTTATCAGAGTATTCAAGATTCTTGCGACTACATTACCAACGCTGTAGAAACTGGAAAATCAATTTACGGAGTCACCACGGGATTTGGAGGCGTGGCAAATATACCAATTGCCCCAGAAGATGTTGCCGATCTGCAAGAAAACCTACTTTGGCATCTCAAAGCGGGGGCAGGAAATAGAATGTCTGTTGCTGACATTCGTGCCGCAATGCTGTTGCGGATGAACTCTCATACTCAAGGTGTTTCCGGTATTCGGTATGAAATCATTGAACGTATGGCAATATTCCTTAACGAAGGAGTTACCCCCCATGTCTATGATTTAGGTTCCATCGGTGCTAGCGGTGACTTAGTTCCCCTGTCACATATAACAGGAGCGTTAATAGGTTTAGACCCAGCGTTTACTGTGGATTTCAAAGGCATAGAAATGTCATGTATTGACGCTCTCAATCGACTGGAGTTACCTCCTTTGCGTTTGCAGGCCAAAGAAGGATTGGCAATGGTTAATGGTACTTCCGTGATGACTGGAGTCGCTGCTAACTGTGTATATGATGCTCATTCATTGTTCGCTGTAGCTATTGTGACTCACGCACTAATGATACAAGCATTGGGTGGTACGAATCAGTCATTTCATCCATTCATCCACGCCTGTAAACCTCACCCAGGTCAAGTTTGGGTAGCAGAACAAATGATAAATTTGCTATCTGGTTCCCGTTTAAGTCACGATGAGTTGAATGGTGAAAATCGCTTTGACGGTCATCAGTTAATTCAAGACCGTTACTCCATGCGCTGTTTGCCTCAGTATTTAGGTCCGGTTGTGGATGGTTTTCAGGAGATTACTCGTCAGATTGAGATTGAGGCGAATTCTGCAACTGATAATCCATTGATAGATATGGAACATCAAACTAGCTATCATGGTGGTAATTTTCTGGGTCAATATGTGGGAGTGGCAATGGATAGGTTGCGCTATTTAATAGGGTTAATTGCTAAACATTTAGACGTACAAATTGCTCTGTTAGTTACTCCGGAATTTAATGGTGGATTACCTGCTTGTTTGGTGGGCAATACTGAGAAGAAAGTAAATATGGGATTGAAAGGTTTGCAAACTGCGGGCAATTCTATTATGCCTTTGTTAACTTTTTATGGTAATTCTCTAGCCGACCATTTTCCTACTCATGCTGAACAGTTTAATCAAAATATTAATAGTCAGGGTTTTGGTTCTGCTAATTTGACAAGAAAATCCATAGATTTATTTCAACAATACTTGGCGATTTCCCTGATTTTTGCCATACAGGGAGTAGAGCAAAAAAATTATGCTGTTGATGGTAATTATGATGCAGAAAAAAACTTGTCTCCTACTACTATAAATTTGTATAATGCTGTGAGAAAAGTGTTAGAAGTACCACGGTCAAAACAACGACCTTTAATCTGGGATGACTACAACAGTAATTTAGATATTCATATTGCAAAAATTGTTAATGACCTAGTTATTGACGGTCATATTATCCAAGCTGTTTATGGAATTTTTGCTGAATTAATTGAGTAGAGCATTGAGTTAATCAGGACTTCATTAATGGATAATTGATAATGGATAATTGATAATTACCTCTGGTTAAAACCGTTACGGAATTGAATATAAGGAAATATTATTTCTTCTCTTGGTCGATTGGATATGGTTAGGAAGTCCATCCATCCCACCCTCCGGGAAGCTCCGAAGATAGAACTCCGTTCCGCTGTCGCGAACGACCGCTGTCTTGGTTGATTGGATATGGCGAGGGGACTAGCTCTTGACAGAGCCGCTCCGAAGATCGCCATCCCTCAATCGCTTTTTTCCCCTGAAAAGGGGAGGCTTCAAGGCGCGAATTATATCAAATCCGGTTAAACAACCATAGAATGGTTAAGTTAGGAGGAGTCAGGAGTCAACCCACCCCTCGCCCCTCCCCCTCCCAGGAGGGGAAGGACCGAGTCAGGAGAAGAAAGAATTACAAAGATGAGCGTAGTTATGACGATTGAAGATTTTTTTTATGTCCAATTAAACGGATTTGATATTATTTAATTATTAATTATTAATTATTAATTATTAATTATTTGGTAAGCATTTCCTGCGGACTGCTTATCAGTTATTAATTCATTCTGTTTGGAAGGAGGAGTTAATTTCCAAGGATAATTAAAAATTATCATAACCTAGGAAAAGCTGAGAGCTGACTGCCAATAGCTGTTTGCGCAGCAGTCCGCAGGAAATGCTTACATTAAAACTTTTATTATAGCAATCAGGAATCAGTTGTGAGAATTGAAGTGTTCCTTAAAAGTACAGAATATAGCAATTATTACATTCATATGATACGTTTTTTTCTTCTTCTCTGTTGCCAGATGAGCTGTTGCCTAAAAGTTTCCAATATCTCACAACTCAAATCATATTGCTATAGTTAAGTTTCTGAAAAAATTTAGAATATTTTTATTCCCTATTCCCTATTCCCTATTCCCTAATAATTATGAAATATTCCGCATCTACATCTGCTCAAAAATCTCCAAAAGCTAAACAAAATAAAGTAGAAAATTCTTTTCCTCCTAACACTGAGTATGACAAAATTGATGTTAGCAAACTATCAGAAATGATGCAGCGTTATGTGGAAGTAAAATTACAATATTCTCACGCTCTTTTGCTATTTCGAGTAGGTGATTTTTTTGAATGTTTTTTTCAGGATGCTGTGACGATCGCTCAAGAATTAGAGTTAGTACAAACTACTAAGCACGCTGGTAAAGAAATTGGCAGAGTACCGATGACTGGTGTACCCCATCATGCTGTGGAAAAATATGCTGCCATGTTGGTAGAAAAGGGTTACGCTGTGGTTGTTTGCGATCAAGTAGAAGATTCTGCTATTGCGAAAAAAGAAAACCGTCAAGTCAAGCGTGAAATTACTCGTATCCTTACTCCGGGTACTCTTACCGACGATGGAATGCTCAAACCTCGCTACAATAATTATTTAGCTGCTGTCGTTATTGCCAAAAATCATTGGGGTCTTGCTTACACTGATATTTCTACCGGAGAGTTTCTGACCACCCAGACCCAAGGTTTAGACCAACTCACTCAAGAATTGATGCGTTTGCAACCGTCGGAAGTGCTATTTCCTACAAATGCGCCGGATATCGGTTTTATGTTGCGACCGGGAGAAAAATCGGATCATCTTCCAGAATGTCTTCCGAATTCTTTCTGTTATTCTCTACGTCCGCAACAACCTTTTACTTTAGGGGAAGCAAAGGAGCGACTATTGGCAAAATTTCAACTGACATCCCTAGAAGGTATTGGTTGCGAACGTATTCCCCTGGGGGTGCGTGCTGCGGGTGGGTTGCTGGAATATCTCGAAGAAACTCAAAAGGAAAATCAAGTTCCTTTACAACGTCTGCGGAGCTATACTTTGGCAGATTTTTTGATTATCGACCACCAGACTCGCCGGAATTTGGAAATTACTCAAACGGTGCGAGATGGGAGTTATCAAGGGTCGCTATTATCGGCGATCGATAAAACTAGCACTGCAATGGGTGGTCGTGCTTTACGACGATGGTTGCAGCAACCACTTTTGAGTTTGAAGGGTATTCGTGCTAGACATGACACTATTGATGAACTGATAACTAATAACGATTTGCGTCAAGATATTCAAAGAGTATTGCGTCAAATTTATGATTTAGATCGTTTAACTGGGCGTACTGGTGCTGGTACGGCAAATGCTAGAGATTTAGTTTTTTTAGCTGATTCTTTAACGAAACTTCCTGAACTTTCGGCATTAGCATTGGCAGGTAATTCTCCTTATTTAAAAGTCTTGCAAAAAATTCCACCAATTTTACAAGAATTGGGAGAAAAAATTCATTCTCACTTAGTCGAGTCTCCTCCTCAAAAGTTAAAAGAAGGTGGGTTAATTTCTCCTGGTATAAATGAACAATTAGATAAGATGCGGAGGTTAGCTGAAGAAGACCAAAAATGGATTGCTAATTTGGAAGTTACGGAGAGAGAAAGGACGGGTATTTCTAATTTAAAGGTTGGTTATAATAAGGCTTTTGGTTATTACATTAGTATTTCTAAGTCAAAGGCAGATTTGGCTCCGGATGATTATACTCGGAAGCAGACTTTGACTAATGAGGAGCGTTATATTACTGAGGAATTAAAGGAAAGAGAAGTGAGAATTTTGACGGCACAAGATGATTTGAATGAGTTGGAATATGATATTTTTGTTGGTCTGAGAACTGAAGTGGGGGAATATGCAGAAGAGATTAGAAATGTTTCTAGGGCAGTAGCAGCTATTGATGTTTTGTGTGGTTTAGCGGAAGTAGCAATTTATCAAAATTATGTTCGTCCTACGATGACTGATAGTCGGGAATTGAAAATTATTGAGGGTCGGCATCCGGTGGTAGAAAAATATTTGCCTGCTGGTTTTTTTGTGCCGAATACTGCGATATTAGGTAGTAAAAATATAGAGGAAAATAATTCGGGAATTACTCCTTATTCTGCTCCAGATTTAATTATTTTAACTGGTCCGAATGCTAGTGGGAAAAGTTGTTATTTAAGGCAGGTAGGACTGATTCAATTAATGGCACAAACTGGTAGTTTTGTTCCGGCAAGTTCTGCTGTTTTGGGGGTGAGCGATCGGATATTTACTCGTGTTGGGGCAGTGGATGATTTAGCAACAGGTCAATCAACTTTTATGGTGGAGATGAATGAGACGGCAAATATTTTGAATCATGCTACGGAAAAGTCTTTAGTTTTGTTGGATGAAATTGGTAGGGGAACGGCAACTTTTGACGGAATTTCGATTGCTTGGTCGGTGGCAGAATATTTGGCAACGGAAATTTTATCTCGGACAATTTTTGCTACTCACTATCACGAATTAAATGAACTTTCTTCTATTTTGGATAATGTGGCAAATTATCAGGTAACGGTGAAAGAGTTGCCGGATAAAATTGTATTTTTGCATCAAGTACAACCTGGTGGAGCGGATAAATCTTATGGTATTGAAGCGGGAAGGTTAGCAGGTTTACCAGATTCCGTAATTCAACGTGCTAGACAGGTAATGCAGCAAATTGAAAAGCACAGTAAAATCGCTATTGGGTTACGGAAAGGTATTAAGAAAAAAGAGGAGGAAGAGATGATAACTGTGGAGCAATTAGATATTTTTAGTGAGGAATTTGGAGATAGTTTACTATGACAGTTATCAGTTAACAGTTATCAGTTATCAAGCGTAATGCAGCAGTTTTTATTCTCCCGTAGGGACGTTGCATGCAACGTCCTTACCCAAGTGTTTAAGCAAAATTAATTGTGCATTAACTTCTCACTTTGTCAGACTTAGAGACGAAATTATATACAAATAATTTTGCACGACTACTTACTCCCCTGCTCCCCTACTCTCCCAGGAGGCTAATTTTATGGTGGTTTCATCAGCTAATACCCAATCTTTTGTGAAACTTATCGAATACTTAAATTGTGACGGTCTTGATAGCGATGTAGCTACCGCTAGGCTCCGCCAACGCTTATTAATTTCTACTGACATAAGCTGGAATATTTATGAAAATCTATTAAATTATTTGGGAAATTCTCCTTATTTCAAGGTTATTTATCATCAAGGAACTTTACAAATTATCTCTCCTAGCAGTCGCCATGAAATTTACAAGAAAATGTTGGGGATGTTGGTAGAAAATTATTGTTTAGAAACAGGGATTCGTTTTTATCCCTTGGGTTCTACAACTTTGAAATCTCAAGAGAAATTAAAAGGAATTGAGCCAGACCAATGTTATTGTATTGGTAGTAAAAAAAATATTCCCGACCTAGCAATTGAGGTTGTTATTACTAGCGGAGGAATTCAAACTTTAGAAATTTATCAAGGTTTAGGTGTTTATGAAGTTTGGTTTTGGCAAAATGGAAAGTTACAGGTTTTTTGCCTAGAAAATTATGAATATTTGCAGAAAAAAAAATAGTCAGCTATTACCAAATCTTGATTTAGATTTATTAGTTAGTTATTTAGATTGGGACGATCCTTTTGATGCTATTTGGGATTTTAAAGAAAGAAGTAAGAAGGAAGAAGAAAGAAGGAAGAAGTAATAATTGTAGGTTGGGTTGAGGAACGTTAGCGGAGCTTATCCGTAGGATAAACCCAACAAAAATAAGGTGCGTTTTGTGTTTCACTGTCGTTCTACCCAACCTACATTTCCAATTTCTAGTTCTTTAACCATCCGATTCATTTTCTTTTTGTGGAGCTGGAATAATATCTTGAATTGGCTTTACCCATTCTGGTAATCCATTTGGAAATAATATAGGATGAATAATTAGTAAAATAATGCCGATAATAGCAGAAATAGCAGTTCCTAAGTTGAAAATAAATTGCCCATTCTGCCCCCAAGTCAAGAAATCAGAAAATCCAAATTTTTTGGGTTTATCTACTTTTGGCTGAGGAGAATTTATAGCTCGAAAGTAATTATCATTAAACTCTAACAAATCCCTACTTCTATCTTTCTCTATTACATCATCAATTAAACGTAATATATTAACTTGATGATAGGGAGGTTTACCACATTCAATTGTGTATTTCTGATTACTAATTCGTTCTTTTAATTCGGTAAAGTTGTAAAAGTAAGGATTCTGATTATTTTTACAAGTCCCACAATTACAAGGAATTAGTTGATTATATTTGAGTCGATTATTGTAAGAACTATGAATTTCATCTAACTTGTCAGTCAAAATAGTCATTAAATCTCGTTTTTGCTGCCCAGAAATCCTAATTTTTATTTCTCTCTTACTATAATATTCAATGACCTCTGCTCTAGTTTGATTTTTCTTGAGAATAACTCCACTTTTCCAAACATATTTTTGCTTCTCAATCTCCTTGTGCATGGCTACAATAAACTGAGTAATAATTCCCTTGGGCATAAATTCGTAAGTGTAACGTAATATCAAATTATTACTTTCATCCCAGTCATATTCTGGTTGATTTCCCGTTAGAAGTTGAGGCGCAATATAAGTTTGGGAAGTACCAGGAATCTTATAGCAAAGTTTAAATTTAATCATTAATTGCAGTAGCTCATCCTGCATATTGGCATATTGATCTTCATGCCAAATATTAGTTAAATCATCCTTGGTAAATCTGCCAAAATTTTCATAAACTTGGGGATTATCCAGAGCTTTATAAACTGCTGCTGTTCCCCATTCTGGTTTGAGAATAACTGTTTTATTTAACAACGGGTCATCCTGAAAATGAAGAAAAACTCCTAAATCGTGTAAATAGCCACTTAATAGTAATTTATCCTCTCGTTTCTTAAAGAGATTCTTTTCACAAATTGATAAATATTCTTCTAGACTAATATAGTTACGACCATCTGTTTCTAATACTTCACGGACTTTTTTCCAAGTTTTAGGAAGGGCACTACCAATATGAGGTAAATTACTGATGTAATATTGGATGTTTTTTCTAATTTCTTTTAAACCTCGGTTATCAGCAAGATTAGTGGCTAAGATTTCTTTAATATTAGAAAATTGACCTTGCAATGCCCGTTGATTAATTTCTCTTTTACGGTCTTGTTTCTCATTTTTGACAATTAATAAAGGGCTATTATCGCTTAATAATTCTGCTACATTCAGCCAATAATAAAAATCTGTATCTTCTTTACGAGTATCAGCTACTAGAATATATAAGGAGCGCTTGGTTAGAAAAAATTGGTGGGTAGCATGATAAATTTCTTGTCCGCCAAAATCCCAAATATTCATCTGAAAGTCATTTTTATTTGCTGTCTGAAAGTCCCACTGATGAACTTCAATTCCTTTAGTTGTATCTTCATCTTGGAGTTCATAGTCTGAGTTTTGAATTTTATTAGCTAGAGTAGTTTTACCAGCTCCACCTTCTCCAATAATTAGTAATTTGGCTTCATAGAGATAATCTATCCCTTCTTCTTCTATTTGTCGTAAATATTCTCTAATTGCTTCTATTCCTTTTTCGACAATTTCGATTGGTGGAGTTTCGAGAGGATTACCACTTAAATAAAGCCGACTTAAATTGGTGAGTTGATTGATTGATACTGGGATAATTTTTAATTGATTATTACTTAAATAAAGCTCTTCTAAATTGGTAAGTTTTCCGATTGATTCCGGGATTGTCATTAATTGATTATTACTTAAATAAAGCTCTTTTAAACTGGTAAGTTTTCCGATTGATTCCGGAATGGCCATTAATTGATTATCTCTTAAATAAAACGCTTTTAAATTGGTGAGTTTTCCGATTGATTCCGGGATAGTTTTTAATTCATTATATCTTAAATAAAGCTTGGTTAAATTAGTGAGCCTAGAGATTGATTTCGGAATGCTTTTTAATTGATTACCACTTAAATTGAGTTCAATTAAATTAGTGAGTTTAGAGATTGATTCCGGAATTCTTGTTAATTGATTAAACTTTAAATTTAATACTTCTAGTTGCTCTAACTCCAAAACTTCAGTAGGAATTTCAGTTAATTTTTCATTATCTTTGCTAAAAAGACTGCTTAAATCTAACTCCTTAAGTTTGTTGTCTTTAGCTGCTTGTATTCTTTCTCGAAAATGTCGTGGTATCTGATTCTGCTTATTTGTTTTAGGAGAAGTCATAGCCCAATAAAATAATTTTTACCATCATTGTAATACCTACAAATACAAATATTGATTTTCCATAACCATCAGAACTTTCTTACCTCAGACCAACCCACAAAAAATTCTGATAGATAACCACCCTATCCTTTAGCTAGAAATTTTCTTAGTATTTCAGTCGTGTGCTAAAATGCCATTCTAGTAAAAATCATATAATATAATAGTGAATAAATTAAAAAACTAAGACCTTGTAGTTTTCAGTGGCTGATTTTTCACCACCACAAAAGCTACAACATAAGAAAAACTAAGACGTTGTAGTTATCATCGCCTCATTTTCACACACTCTCAAGTTATGTGCTTCACAAAATGAAATGACTATTGCGACATCCGTAACAGAGAGAGGAGCTAGGTATAGCAGTCGCCTTCAAGATTCAGCACTTCGTACAAACCTTGCATACAACATCCCTACCTCCCAACCAAAGATATGTAGCAAAACTTTTGAGATTTCATATCAAAATATTGCTTAATTTATTTTTTAAACTGTCAGAAAAGAAACTTCCAAAATCATCAGTTACTTACCAAAATCACCTTTGATAACCAAACTACCAGCTTTAATATTAGCTGTTAAAATTTAAACTTATAACTTCCTTCAACACAAAAAAATATTATGACAACCGAACAAAAAATCGCTAACTTATTTCAAATGACAGACGAAGTTTGGGCACGTCATGCTAATCCTTGGAATGTCTTAACTCGATTCCCCATATTACCTTTAATTATTGTTTCTATTTGGAGTCGAACTTGGATTAATTGGTGGTGTCTAATTCCGATTATTATCGCCATTATTTGGACTTGGATTAATCCCCGAATTTTCCCAAAACCAACCTCAACAAATAATTGGTTCTCAAAAGCAGTTTTAGGAGAAAGAGTTTGGTTAAACCGTCACAAAATTGAAATTCCCAAACATCATCAACATATAATTAATATCCTTAATTTAATTTATTTTGTAGGTTTACCATTTTGTATTTGGGGATTAATTCAGTTGAATATCTGGCCGACTTTATTAGGAGTTGTTCTTGTACTTTTAGGTAAAATGTGGTTCCTCGATCACATGGTTTGGTTATACGAAGAAATGAAAGATGCTAATTCAGAATATCAGAGTTGGTTGTATTAGTAATAACCTGAAAATTATATGCAGAAAAATCTAGAGGAAAATTTACGATACTGCTGATGTAACCCTCGGTAATTACCAACTTCCTCTAATTTTAAATCAGCTTTATCTTGGTCTTAAACTATTATTTATCAAAGCTTTTTTCTATTTATCCTTTAAGTAGTAAAGTCATATTAATTAGACATCTCCTCCAAAAGAGGGAGTAGAAATTATGCATTAGGGATGCATGGAAGATTCGTAGGGAGTATACAGTAAAGAATTAATTATTTTTGTACGATATTAATTTGATTTTTTATTATTGGAGATGTCTATTGTATATTTGATTGTCAACTTAAATAGTTAGGAAAAAATACAGCATATTCGGTCGTATATAAAGTACAGATATTAACAATTAAATGTTCTCACTGCGAGCATATTGCCCGCTATGAGTGTACCTCACACTTTGATAGTCAGCTTAAATAGGTAGGAAAAAATACAGCATATTCGGTCGTATATAAAGTACAGATATTAACAATTAAATGTTCTCAGTGCAGGCATATTGCCCGCTATGGGTGTACCTAAAACTTGGTAGAATCTGCTGTGTTTTTAGATTGATATATTGTACACAAAAGTATATTTTTTATGCCCTACTCCCTACTCACTAATGTTCTCAGTGCAGGCATCTTGCCCGCTATGGGTGTACCTAAAATTTGGTAGAATCTGCTGTGTTTTTAGATTGATATATTGTACACAAATGTATATTTTTGATGCCCTACTCCCTACTCCCTACTGACAAATATTAAATTAATTTTGCACAGGTACTAATAGTTTCCTTGTCACCTGCTGAGACAACTCAGGGATAATCTGGAAGTAAAAATTCTAGATATCCAAAATAATACGGAGTTATATGAAGTTTTTGTTTTGTGTCTAGTTTCTTGGAGTCACTTATGTTATGTTTAGAAATTATCGACCTTAGTTTTTTCATAGTACATAAATGAGTAGTCGATAACCCAGAGTAATTCGGAATATTTAGAGTAATTTGATTTAGTTATACTCCATTTTACTCCAAATTACTGATAGTGTAGCTCCTCTCTCAAGAGGCTAACTAATAACTAATAACTAATAACTGATAACTGAAATGACCTACAGTCTCAGAATTGCAGACTTACCTAGCAATGAACGACCACGAGAAAGATTAATTGCCTCTGGTCCGAAAAGCCTTTCCACTGCAGAATTAATTGCTATTCTCTTAGGTACAGGTCAAGGAAAAGGGAAACTTTCTGCTGTAGGTCTCGGACAATATATACTCAATCAATTAAGTCAACATCAACGCGACCCCCTCTCAATTCTCCGTAATATTACAGTTCAAGAATTAACTCAAATTCATGGTATTGGTACAGCAAAAGCAACAACTATTTTGGCTGCCATTGAATTAGGAAAAAGAGTATTTCAATCTCGCCCTCCAGAATTAGCTCTTGTTGAAAGTCCACAAGCTGCTGCAGATGCTTTAAGTCAAGATTTAATGTGGCAAACCCAAGAAAAATTTGCAGTTTTACTCTTAGATGTAAATAACCGCTTACTCGGAACTCAAGTAATTACCATCGGTACCGCAACAGAAACATTAGCTCATCCCCGTGAAATTTTTCGAGAAGTGATTCGCCAGGGTGCAACCAGAGTTATTATTTCCCACAATCATCCTTCGGGAAATGTGGAACCTAGTCCCGAAGATATCAACTTAACACGCCAATTGTTAGCAGGAGCGCAATTTTTAGCTATTCCTCTACTCGACCATATCATTATGGGTAATGGAGAACATTCCAGTCTGCGCCAAGCGACTAATTTATGGGAAGAATATCCTCAAGGAGATTGATATATAGCGCTACGCGCAAGTCAGAAGTCAGAAGTAAGTAGGGGCGTTAGCGGCAGCTCTGCGTTAGCAAATGGCCATTTGCCCCTACAGAAGCGATCTCTGACCCTCGTTTGAGCATTTAGGAATGTCCTAAGCTTTGCTTCGACTGCTATAGCAGTAGGTTCTTTGGCGTTTGACAATAAATTTGAGTGAAAAGGGAGTAGGTAGCACAGAACAGGAAATAGAAGAATTTCCTAACTTATTTGTGTAGTGCTTATCATAAGCATATTTTCAAAGTATTAGAGAAAAGCGATCACCAATATATAGCAGTGGCCACTATAGTTAGGATTTGATATTATTAATTTTTATAGCAGTCGAAGGAAAGGGCAAGGACATATTAAAAGCTTAAAACTCAGACAACGCAAGATATTTCCTTCCCTCCTAGATAACTAAACGCCTCCTTCCTTCTTGCTTTTTATATCAAATCCGTTTTATTGGACATAAAAAAATTATCCAATAGTCATAACTACGCTCATCTTTGTAATTCTCTCTCCTCCTGACTCCTGACTCCTGACTCCTGACTCCTCCTAAGTTAACCATTCTATGGCTGTTTAACTGGATTTGATATTACTTCTTCCTTGTATTAGAGAAAAGCGATCGCCAATATATAGCAGTGGCCACTATAGTATAGTTAGGATATCAGGCAATTATGATGATTCATTACGCGAGCAAGATGCTCGCACTAATTGTCAAACACCAACTTGGCGGTTGCTATAACTAATCGCCTTTTTCCTTCTTCTTTCTTCTTTCTTCCTTCTTCCTTCTTCCTTCTTTGTTGAAAAACATTTAATTAGAACTAACAACTGACTTTACAGTTTTTACTTGGTTTGGATTCATTGCCGCTTTAGGATAAGCAATACGTTTGTGATTGTACTGTTCCCAAACTTGTACAAAAATTTCGGCAATAGTTGACATTTCTGCCCTTGTCAAACCAGAATCAGCCAATTGATTATCCTGCCAACGTGCCCGCATAATTTTCTTCACCATCTGTAAAGCATCTTTATGAGTAACATCTTTGAGCGATCGCAATGCTGCCTCACAAGAATCTGCCAACATCACAATAGCAGTTTCTCGCGATTGTGGAATCGGTCCTGCATAGCGAAACATCTCTTCCTTAACTACCTTTTCTCCCTTCTCAGATCTTTGTTTAGCTTGATAATAAAAATAAGCAATTAACATTGTACCCTGATGTTCAGGAATAAACGCCCTAATAGCCTTTGGCAATCGGTGTTTACGAGCCATTACCAATCCTTCCGTAACGTGCTTTCTGATAATTTCCACACTCACCCACGGATCTTTAATTTCATCATGTTTATTCGGTCCACCCATTTGATTTTCAATAAATCCTAATGGATCGTGCATTTTACCAATATCGTGATACAAAGTACCCGTTCTCACCAATTCTACATTACAACCAATTGCTCGTGCTGCCGCTTCTGCCAAACTTGCCACAAACAGAGTATGCTGAAAAGTACCAGGTGCTTCCGATGCCAAACGCTTCAACAGAGGGCGATTAGGATTAGCCAATTCAGACAAACGAATCGAAGTAATCAAATCAAACAAATGCTCCAAATATGGACTCAAACCCAAAGCAACAATACTCCAAACCAAACCTGTTACTGCACCTGTTACTGCTTGCGAACCTACCGGACCTATGATTGCATACCATAGTAATCCTGGTGTTTCACGGACAATCAAATTTATCAACAAATAAACAGTACCTTGAGTTAACCCTACCCCTAAACCTAACAATGCTTGTTCTTCACGCGATCGCATTTTTTCAGCTATTACACTGCCAACAATAGCACCAGCAGCACTGGCAAACCAATCTATTTTGTCAACATCCATCCCAATAGGTAGTATCACAGAGATTAATCCCACCACTGTCACTCCCATAGTTGAACCATAGAAAGTTCCTACCAATAATCCAATTGCTGGTAAACTACTCCCTGGTACTCTCAAGGTAATCAGTAATGGTGCGCTCAAACTCAAAAGCAACAAAAGTATATTATCTCTATGCCTTAGACAAGGTTTAAATTGCCTTTCTACTAGAACTACTATAACTACAGCTCCACTAACAATACCTACCAAAACCCGCAAACCATGCCAATTAACTGTACGGCCACTTAAGCGAAAATGATCTAGTAACACAAATGCCTTACGGCTAATATTTTTCCCCTGCTGAACAATAATTTCATTCTCTCTGACTTTGTATGTTACTGTTTCAATCTCTTGTGCTGCCAGTTCAACTGATTGTTTAGTGCCTTCTGAATCTAGAGATAAATTAGCTTCCAAAGCTACCTTCAAAACATTGATTGCTAAATCTTCCGCCACCACAGGAACTGCACCATTTACTTGTAACTTCAGTGCT
The DNA here is from genome assembly GCF_010692625.1 of Okeania sp. SIO2C2. Classification (NCBI taxonomy): domain Bacteria; kingdom Bacillati; phylum Cyanobacteriota; class Cyanophyceae; order Oscillatoriales; family Microcoleaceae; genus Okeania; species Okeania sp. SIO2C2. Next base: position 58,781 of record NZ_JAAHGM010000024.1, on the reverse strand, counting down.
TTAACCCATTCCTGCTTAGGTAGATTTGGCGATATTCCTTGAGCTAGCATTCGCTCTTTTACAGTTTCAATACCTGTTTGAGTTTTTTGCCAGTCAGTATCAGACAGTTCTAATAAAGTAGAATCGTATACCTCATAACCTTCGATTTCTTGCTGTTTAGCCAGAAATTCTGTTGCCTCCTTGTACAAATCACGAGCTTGTGAAATCTCGGACAAAACTCTTTTATAGTTTTGAAAAAAACTTTTTTTGCGATAAGCTAATAATTCTGAAATTGCTTGTCGATCCTTACTACTAATAACTATAGAATTTTGACTATATTCCTGATAGTCTGCTAGGACTGATACCTTAGTCAATAATCGATCGTCTATAACGTTATCATTGTTACTGACAAGTTCTATTGAGTTTTTAGTTAATATAGAATCAGAAGTTCTTCCTGGTTGAGGCCCTGGAGGTCTTTCTTTTAACTCTTCCTCTACTCTTTTTCGAATAACCACCCACTTTTCTTGGGAAACTTGCTGTAGGTGCAGCTGAGTATTTGTTGATAATATACCTGTATTCACAAATGGAAAATTAACAACTTTCTCTCTGACTTGATTACCCAGTGCCAGTATTTCAGCTAACTCTTTGTCAACTCTGTGATTAACTGACTTATTAATCATCAATACAGTGATGTCACCCAGTCTAGCTGATTTGCGCTGCTGTTCAGTTACTTTAATGTCGGGAACTATAGCACCTTTCGGAGCACGGATAGTTTGAGGAGCAACAGTTCCCTCATCTAACTTTGGCTGACTGTAGTAACGTTGACCCATAGTACCTGTTAGAGATGCTATTGTCAACACCACTAAAATTGGTGAAGTTGCCAGAGTTGACCAACTCGATAATTGTTGTTTTTTCTGGGGCTTCAATAATTTCCCAATTAAATGTGTCAGATGCATATTTGTTGATGTCTAAACATCATAGAGTTTTCAATATCCACTAGCTTTGCGTGGGCGAGGACGAATTATATTCCTGGCAGCAACTGCTGGCACTATATTTTGTGTCATATTATTTGGGTCATAAACTCCACACCAAACTGCCCAAAGTTTTTTGGCCAACTTCAGAATTTCTGCTTCATTTATTCCCAAAAGTTCTGCTCCCATTTTTTGTCGCCATTCTACAGGAATTCCAGTAGTACTGTTATAAGCTCCTGATAAAGTACCTACTATAGTACAGATTTCGGTTGCCCATTTTGTTCTTGAACCTCGTAATATTGCTAAACTCAGGTCTTCCGGGGTACTGAGGAAGCAGTATAAGGCTAAACAGATAGGTAAGAAAAAAGGACAAGAGATAGAGTTTTCTTGTTCTTCAGAAAATATCTCCTGTCTTGAACAAGATTTAAGATTTTTTGATAATTGAGTTATTGCAGTATCTAAATTTGCTTTTTGATTAATCAATTGTTCTACTTGTCTTAGTTGCCCTACTAATGGTTCTTTTTCTCCAATATAGTCGATAATTTTGGGTATTATAGTTCGGGGATCTAGTTTTTCTGTCAAAGCTTGGGCTATAAGATATCCAATTGCTAAGTTACTTGGATTGATATCTGAGTAATTTTGCCAAACTTTTCCCCATTGCTGTAATTTTTTTTCCAGTTTCAATTCATCTTCGTGATATAGCAAGGTTACTGGCAAGCTTGCTATAACTGCATTACTAGCTGTAGGATAAAATACATCATCTTTATCTATGTAGTAAATATCGGCCAATTCATTATCAAATATCTCTGGAAATTTTTCTACTTTTTTTTGAGAATATTTTACCTGACTTGTTTTGCCACTTTGGTCTTTTTTATTAGTCCAATTATCTTGCCATTCTTCATGAACTTTCTGCCAATCTTTTTGATTAAATTCTTGATTTCTAATTAGGCTATTTGCACAATTAGCTGTAATTTCTCCCCATTTTTGCAATTTTTGTTGATCTAAATCTAGGTTAAATTTATGTTTATTTATCGATATTTTATAATTTTTTCGTTCTTTCTCTGTTTGTTGTTGCTCAAAGTAATAACCTAAATGATTACCTAAAACTGCTCCTAATAAAGTACCTTGGAATTTTGTTAATAGAGAATGCTGCATTATTTATTCATTTCTTCTATAAATTTATTTTTCTTAATATAGGTAATGAGTAGTATAGGTAAATTTAATCAAGTTAGACCTACAGCAATTTTGGAGTTTACGAGGTAAAAAGTTTTACGAGTTTAGGGAATAGGGAATAGAAATTAGTATTAAATTGTAGCTCACGCTTCCTCAAAAGTGCTGTAAGTTTTATATATGCTTTTTCAGACTAACATTTATTCAAAACTTATTTAAGGTCGCTATCTATATTGAATTTTATTATGTCATCTGTACAGATTTATACTATTACTTATTCTCAAAATAAATGTTCTTTATATGAATAATTTAATTCTTGTGACTGGCATTAGATACTGTTTGTCAAAAAAAGATTAAGTAGGGTGTGTGACGGTACCTTTAACATTTATAGAATAATAGTCAGTTTTACTGCCACGCTCTGCTTGCTGTGGGAATAGTGCGTTACCTAACAAGCTTCGTACCATAAACTATCTAATATTTATTTAACAAACACTCTCTTAATATTGATGCCATTAATAATAGTTATTATTGAATAAGTATTATTTTTTATATAAAAGTTGTAAAAAATTTGTTTCTCTGATTCTTTGAGTAATTATAGTATTCTATGATTTGAGCTACATAGTTATTACTTTAATGAATCATTAAAGTTTACGCTATTTTATATATTAAATATTATTGAATAATTTATAGCGGTTTTCAAATAGATAGACTACAGTTGCCAAAGCATCATCCTGCTGTCTGCTCCCTACTCCCTACTCCCTACTCCCTAACCCAAAATAATTTTGTAGTCTACTTAAATGAAAAGTGCTGTAATTGATGTATTTTTTTCAAATATAAAATTTACAGCCATATTTAGATTTAGGCAATTATTTAACTGATACTTTTTTGAAGATAATTAACTATTGCTTTTAACCCTAAAATATAACTTTCTGAACCAAAGCCACTGATCTGACCCACAGCTACTGGTGCTATAAAAGAATGATGTCGAAATTGTTCTCGACGATAAATATTACTGATATGTACTTCTACTGTAGGAATATTAACCCCAGAAATAGCATCCCTAATGGCAATACTTGTATGAGTATATGCCCCAGCATTAATAACTATGCCTTGGTGTTGCTCACTAGCTGAGTGAATTGCATCCACCAAGACACCTTCATGATTAGACTGTAATACGGAGACTTTTACTCCAAGGACTTTCGCCTCTTGATCTAACAGTCCATTTATATTATCTAAAGTTTCAGAGCCATATATTCCTGGTTCTCGCAGACCCAGGAGATTCAGATTTGGCCCATGTAAAACTAAAATGCTAAACAAATAATTTAAACGTTGAATGATAGAATTATCAGCGACGAGAGCGGTCTTTGACTGGAATAGGAATGAGTTCTGGTTCTGGTTCTGGTTCTGGACCTAATAAAGAATCAACCAGCTTGCGAGTCCATTCCTTTAATTTTTCTATTACCTTGTCAATGAAATCCATCAATATTTTATTCCCGCTGAATACTCTCACCTTTTATAGTGAGGGGTAAGCGGGGCGGGTTCTGCCGCTTCCCTTTTCATACAAAAGTTTTGAAAGATTTTAACAACTCAGCCACAAAATGATCAATAGTCATTGTGGCCTTTCGTTTGTTGATCTTTACTCTTATATTAACACTATCTTTGCTGTCGGGGTATATGGCCATTCAGCAACGATTCGGTTAAGTTGTCTTAAAAAACATGGATAAAAATCCACAATTTTATTTATTATCGTTTTATTATAATCAAGTATTTTATTATTGTAGTCTTCCAGCAGATAAATATAATTTTCTTCTCAACAGATCGAGAGCTGTACAGGCACTCACTCTTCTAATCCAATCTCTACTGCGTAAAGCACCAAAGCGGTATTCAAAACTTTCTACCTCACCAGTTATTTTTGCTATACCAATATAAACTAAACCCACTGGCTTAAATTCTGTTCCACCTCCAGGTCCGGCAATACCTGTAATACTGATTCCCCAGTTATTTCCTAACTTCTTCACCACCCCATTTGCCATTTGTTTTGCCACTGCATGACTCACAGCACCTTCCGTAACTAAATCTTCCTGACTAACATCTAACAAAGAAATTTTTACAATATTTTCATAAGCTATAACCCCACCATAAAAATATTGCGAACTACCTGGAGTAGAAGTCAACATACTACCTAAACCTCCACCAGTACAAGATTCGGCCACAACTAAAGTTTCCCCTGCATCTAACAATAATTTTCCTACTACCGAAGCTATAGAGTCATCATTAATGCCATAACAGTCAATTCCTGCAATATCTCGTATTTTTTGTTCTACAGGCAAAATTAATTTATCTGCTAATTCTTGAGACTTAGCACGAGCAGAAATTCGTAATTTTACCTCTCCATAATTAGCATAGGGAGCAACAGTAGGATTTTTCATTTCCAACAATGGGGCTACTTTTTCTGCCAAAGCTGACTCTGCAATGCCCCAAAATTTTAATGTCCGACTATAGATAGTTTCACCACACCAACCCTGATTCTGCATATAAGGTACAGCAGTTTCTTGCCACATTAATTTCATTTCGGTGGGAACTCCGGGAAAAGTCATTATTGTGACATTCGGCATTGGTTGCCAAATAATTCCTGGAGCACTACCAATAGGATTAGGCAAAATACTTGCACCTTGGGGAATTAAGGCTTGTTTCCGGTTACTGGCGGTCATGGTGCGACCCCGATGGGCAAATTTTTTGGTAATATCTTCTATTATTTCTGGTCTTTCCATCAGTGGAGTATTAAAATAGTCCGCGATGGTGGCCACGGTTAAATCGTCTGGAGTCGGGCCTAAACCTCCTGTAAAAATTAATATTTGGGAGCGTTGGGTAGCGATCGCCAATACTTGTTTAATTCTTTCTGGGTTATCTCCTACTACGGTTTGATAGTAATGAGCTATTCCTAATCTTGCTAGTTCTTGGGCTAAAAATTGAGCATTACTATTCAGGATATCTCCTAATAGTAGTTCTGTTCCAATACATATAATTTCTGCAATCATATCAAATGGTAGTCCTAATTTGATGTTTAATTTTATCGCATTTCTCAAATTAATTAATTAGTAAGCATTCGGCAGTCAGCTATCAGCTATCAGCCTAAAAAGGCAGTGCGGACGATAATGGTATCTGGCAAGGGGAGCATTCGGGAAACGCTTTTTAACAGCTATGAGTTATTAACTGATTATCACAAGTTCAGGAGGAATTAGTCTCCAAGGAAAATTCAAACTTATGAATAAATTGGTCGCCTTTAGACAACATTTGTAAGTTACTACGTTTCAAAACTTTTTGCGCAGCATTCCGCACCGAAAAGCTGAATGCTAATAGCTGAATTCTTACATTAATTACTACAAACAAAGCTAATACCAGTTTAATAAATATTTGCTACGAATAGTTAGGCTATTTCTTAGGAGTCAGGAGTCACAGGGGAATTGCTTCAATACCAGTTTGAACGGTCATAAATTCTCTTTTTTGTCAAAGGTACATTTCCTGCGAAATCTTTTTATCGCACTTATTATTCGTAAAATTATTTTTTCAAATTGGTATAATAGGTTAATTTAAATATTGCTTGATTAACACTTGAAAGTTAATACTAAATTTCAGATGTAGTTACCTAGAAATATAATAAAATTTCAAAAATAATTGACCGAATATAAGCGATAAAGACTAAAAAATCTACATTTTATTGAGCCGGGGAGTAGGGCAGTAGGGACGTTGCATACAACATTCGTAAAGAGAGAATTAAACAGAAGAATGATTAATATGAAATACGTTAATGTTTACTACCAAAGATTGATCGGGAGATGGGGAGGTGGGAGATTCGTATATTTGCACAATTTTTTGTATTTCATATAACATTAACTGGGCTGCTAATTGGTAAAAAGTTTATTTGACCTGTATTAATTACTTAATAGCTGAAGTGTTACCTAAATTAGGCATTAATGCATGGGAATTGGTATTAATTTTGCTTAACTACTTACTGTAAGATTTTATTTAGCGATCATTCTCATAGCAATAATAATTAAGTAATTAACACTAGCCTGATCACCTTTTTGATCATTAACACCAATTTGATAAATGTTTGCTACAAATAGCTAGGATATTTCTTAGGAGTCAGTGGTAGGGGAGCTGTCGGTAGGGCAACGTACAGAATAAATGGATTTAATACCAGTTTTTAGGTCTGAATTTATCTTTTCAGTCCAAGAGACATCTTCTATCAAAGTAGGGGCGAATGGCCATTAGCTAGCGCACAACTACGTTAACGCCCTTACTGCCCCTATTATTCGTAACATTCTTTTTTCACGCTTGGTATAACACCCTAAGAGCACATTAATTATTATTATGTTTACTTCTCCCTCATTACCCCCACTCCCTCACTCCCCCATTCCCCTGCTCAATAAAACATTTAAGCTTGTTTGTGTTTCCACACTTTCCAACTCGTATAAACCAGTAAACCTGTAGCACTAAAAGCATAAATTGCGCCACTAGGAATACCAGAAAAAGCCATAGCTAAACTTCCTACCCAAAGTGTTAATGAATAGATAAAAAAAACTGTTAATCTTTGAGATAAACCAGCATCTAATAAACGATGATGAAGATGGCGTTTATCTGCAATAAAAGGAGATTTACCATTTCGTAAACGGTCTAGAATTACAGCAGACATATCAATAATTGGCACTGCTAGTATTAGATATGGCAAAAGAACAGAAGTAACCACAGTAGTTTTCACTAACCCTATTACTCCTACTCCTGCTAAAGTAAATCCTACATAATAAGCTCCTCCATCCCCCATAAATATTTGAGCTGGATTAAAATTATAACGAAGAAAACCTAATGTTCCACCAGCTAAAGCTGCAGCAATTAAAGCTGCTGCTGGTTGATCCATAAATATACTTACAATTAACATCACAAAAGCTGCAATACCAGAAACACCAGCAGCTAACCCATCTACACCATCAATCCAATTAATCGCATTTGCCATCCCTACTAACCAGATAACAGTTACAGGCCAGCTCAGAATATTAATATGTACTAACCCATAAAAAGGAATTGTCAGAAATTCAATTTGTACTCCTACTATCCAAGCCATACTAGCAGCAATAGTTTGCATGAATAACCGAAATAAGGGAGATAAAGCAAACAAATCATCTGCTAAACCAATTAGAAAAAAAGCTAAACTACCAATTGTTACACCCCAGATTTCAAACTCTTTTTCTGGAGGTAAAATATTGCCATTAGTATCTATAAATCCTCCTAACCACCAAACAACTAAAAGGGCAATTAAGCTACCAATAAAAATAGAAACTCCTCCCAAACGTACCATTGGCTGTTTATGAATTTTTCGACCACCTGGACTATCTACAAGTCCAATTTTTAAACCAATTTTGCGGATAATTGGTGTAATTAAAAGTACAACAAAAGTTGAAATTATTAAGGTAATCAAATGGTACAGATAATGAGGTATCTGAAGTAATGGGGGGTTAAAAGTTAATAAGAAATTATTAATGTGGTCTAGCATTATTAGGATATTTTGCTACTATATAAAATATAAATAATTGGATATAGTTATAAAAATACTTGAATTTTTGCTCGTAAAACCTTTGTCTAAATTCCATATATAGTGGGCTTAAACTATAGTGCTACGGTAAATATAGTATTTTATGCCGATAAATTAGTCTTTATCTATAATGGTAGAGACATTGTATTGAACGCCTCTACTAATGAATATTGCAATATACAGGTTGGGGATTAAATCTAGTCTTTTAATTTGCTAGTAGCTCAAGACTAGAAATCAATCCCAAATTGGAAGTTACCGATTTACGATACTTATGTAGGGCTTGCTGATTAAATCTAAAAGCATTGACATATAAAGACAAGTGCCTTTTTGGGGTCGAATTGCAGTGCACCTATTTCAGTCTAAAACGCTCAAAAAGCTAGTATTTTAGGCGCATAGTTGGGCAGAACAATCTTGGGACAAAACTTAGCTCCTACCTCCTCACTCATTCCCATTTCTCCTGTCTCCTGTCTCCTACCCCAGCAAAAAGACTTTCCATAAGCAAACCCTATGTATAGTCGCTAAAACTATAGCGCTATACATAAAACCTCAACTTCTGAAAAATCCTCTCCTCAATTGTCCATCCAAAATTATTTAGACTAGACTGGGAACCTTAGCCATGAGATGAGGATAGAGGGGAAAGCGATCACACAATGATGCTACCTTATCTCGACACATTTGAGCTACCCCTTCATCTGCTGGATTGATTAATCGTTCAGCAATAATATCGCCTATTTCAGTAAATTCAGCAGCTTTCATCCCTCGACTTGTCATTGCTGGAGAACCCAGTCGGAGACCACTAGTGACAAAAGGAGACTCTGGGTCAAAAGGTACAGTATTTTTATTAGCAGTAATATTAACTCCACTCATCAATTTATCTGCCTTTTTCCCTGTCATACTTACTGACCTTAGATCCACCAACATAACGTGATTTTCCGTACCACCAGAAACTATTTTTAATCCGCGTTCTTGCAGTTGAGTTGCTAAGGCACTAGCATTTTCAATCACTTGGCCGGAATAAGCTTTAAATTCTGGCTTTAATGCTTCTCCGAATGCTACTGCTTTAGCTGCAATAACGTGTTCTAAAGGACCTCCTTGAGTTCCAGGAAATACTGACTTGTCCAGCTTTTTCCCTAATTCTGGGTCACGGGTCAGGATTAAACCGCCTCGTGGCCCTCTCAAGGTTTTGTGAGTAGTAGTTGTGACTACATCGCAGTAAGGAATGGGGTTAGGATGGTGACCCGTTGCCACTAAACCCGCAATATGAGCAATATCTGCTAATAAATAAGCTCCAACTTCATCAGCGATCGCCCGGAATTTCTCAAAATCAATTATTTGAGAATAGGCGGAGTAACCACAAATTAGTAGTTTGGGTTTATGTTGCTTTGCCAGTTCGAGAACTTGGTCATAATCTATGGTTTCTGTTTCCTGACTGACACCATAATGATGAACATTGAACCATTTACCAGAAACATTAACTGGGGAACCGTGGGTCAAATGTCCGCCGTGGGATAAGTCCATTCCCATAATTGTGTCCCCCGGTTTTAACAAGGTAAGGAATACGGCAAAGTTAGCTTGGGCACCTGCATGGGGTTGTACATTGGCATGGGCAGCACCAAATAATTGTTTGGCACGGTCTATAGCTATTTGCTCAATTTCATCTATAAATTCACAGCCACCGTAGTAACGTTTACCTGGGAGACCTTCGGCATATTTGTTGGTGAGTACGGAACCTTGGGCAGCCATTACTGCTGCTGAGGTGAAGTTTTCACTGGCAATTAGTTCTAGGTGGTCTTGTTGCCGTCCGTATTCTTTTTGAATTAGTTCGGCGACTAGGGGGTCAGTATCGGCGAGAAAGTTAGCGTTAATCATGTTGTATATTTTTTGGTCTACATTAAAAGTATATGCTCCACAATAGTAGATGGAAATTTTGTCTCATCAAAGGTTTGAGACTACTATTGCGTATAGGCAAATAGTAATGAATAATTTTTTAGTTTCTCATTTACGATAAGTTATGGATTTTCTCTCGGTGGAGCCTTCTGAGTATTTTGAGAGAATGATAGTAGGTGGAAATTTTGTCTCATCAAAGGTTTGAGACTACTATTGCGTATAGGCAAATAGTAATGAATAATTTTTTAGTTTCTCATTTACGATAAGTTATGGATTTTCTCTCGGTGGAGCCTTCTGAGTATTTTGAGAGAATGATAGTAGGTGGAAATTTTGTCTCATCAAAGGTTTGAGACTACTATTGCGTATAGCAAAATAGTAATGAATAATTTTTTAGTTTCTCATTTGCAATAAGTTAGTGATTTTCTCTCTGTGGAGCCTTCTGAGTATTTTGAGAGAATGATAGTAGATGGAAATTTATTCTCATCAAAGGTTTGAGACTACTATTGCGTATAGGCAAATAGTAATGAATAATTTTTTAGTTTCTCATTTGCAATAAGTTAGTGATTTTCTCTCTGTGGAGCCTTCTGAGTATTTTGAGAGAATGATAGTAGGTGGAAATTTTGTCTCTACAAAGGTTTGATACTTTTCCCTATTGAGGTTTTGTTTTTTAGGGAAAGGTTTTGCTAAATTTTACCTGAAATTAGGAGCAAATAATCTACCTAATTTTTGAGTCCTAAAAAGCTAGTAATTAAGTTACAAAGTATGTGCCCTATACTGACAATTTTCAGTATGAAGCATCAGTATGGGGAACAGAGATTTAGTTTATGATATTGGTCATCTTAATATTTTACCAGTCGAATTATTTCTAAAGTATTTACTGTGTCAACTATTCGTAAATTAACAACGTGCCTTATAAAGATTATCTTGCAAAATCCTATAACCACAAAAACCTTTATGGATTGAGTAAACCTTCTATAAAAGAAGACATAATATTAAACAGAGGATTATCTACAGCTTCCTGTAGAGCAGTTATGCCACTAGACTGAATTGCACTGACAATTCGCTCTTTCATATTTGGATTTTTCTCTATAGCCTCCACAGCTTTAGTAGCTACAATGCCTTTCTGACTGAGAGTATTGGTAGGATATTTTTTTGCAAGTTGCTCTAGTAAATCTTGAATTTCCTGTGCAGCTTCAGCGAGTGTTTTCTGTTGTTCAGAGTTATAGTTATATTGTTTGTCAATACCAACTTGTTTTCCATAAATAGAAGCGTTTCCTTGATTAGTGAAATTGATTGTGTTATCTGGCATAACTTAGATTTCCTTTGTGAACTTAACCTTGACTAATTTTTAGTTTAACCTATTCAAAAAAAGCTTGTGTTTTGTTTTTTTCTTAAAAGAAATATTTATATGAAAACTATCTTCAGCTTTAGCACTTATCTTTGAGCTTGCATATAATCCTAACTGGACTATCAAAAATAATTGGAAAAAATTCTAAGACTACAGGCATTCCAACAAAAAACAAAAATAATAAAATTACAATTCTATATACTATTGGTGTTTTACCAATTGTATTATTTTTGCTAGTTTTTTTTGTGAAGTTATTTTGTTCAGCACGCTTTTTTTGCTCTGCCCGCTTTTTTTGTTCTCTCTTGTAAACCTCGGCTATATATTCATTTTCAGTAATTTATTCGTAAGCTCTATATGTTAGTTGTTTACCATTTTGTTTTTCCCATAATTCAATTAGGGAAAATGCTAATAAAGCTAGACGTTCCTGTTTTTCAATGACATCTTCAATGAGGCGTTCAACCAATCTTTTTTCAACTTCAATTCCCAATTTTTGAGTGGGTTTTTCTATGACTTCTCTTAGTTGGTTTGACTTCATTTGTCCTAACGTAATTCCATCTTTTTTCAAGACATCCGCTAAAGGTTTATGGAACTCAGTATTTTCTAAAAAATTTGTTCCTATTGCAGTAATTAACTTTGTTGACAAAAAGGATTTTTCTGTGGAGTTTTGAAATGTTTGTAAGAGAGTATTAATAAACTTGTATCGGGTTTCACCATCAGTACAAAAAGTGTAGAGTTGTTCAAATTGATCTGCAATAATTAAGATACGATTCCCTGGATTTTTCTGCTGTATTTTATCAATAATTTTTGATAACGAAGTAGTTTTATTTTCAAGTGAAGATTTTAGTTTCTTTGTTTCAGCTTCTAATTCTGTTTGATCAATTTCTGGAATATAGAGTGGAACTAAAGCTTGAGCAAGATTATAAAAAGGGTCTTCTCTAGGACGAAAAAATGTAAATAGCCAATTTTTTGCTTTTGCTAATCGCGGAATTAACCCTGCTAAAATCACTGAAGATTTACCACTTTTTGATTGGCCTAAAACTGGAATAAAATTATTGTTTTCAATGGCTGTAATAAGTTTTTTTAAAAATTCATCTCTACCGAAGAAATATTCAGCATCCTGTGGAAGAAAACTAGACTCCTTATAGGGAAAATTAACATCACCTTTTTCTAAATAAAAATTGAGATTTACAATAACATTATTTTGAATACCAATACCATATTGGTTTCCATAATTTATGGAGTTATCTTGATTAGTAAAATTAATTTTATTTGATGCTTTTGCATCATTTTGTGTAGCCATTAAACTTGGAAATTAAGAGCTAGTTTTTGAAGAATAAGCCAGTAGGATAAATTCATAAATTACTTCTACAAGAATCATAATTAGGGCTTACTGAATAAAGTTAAAAGTCAGGATAGCTTACGGTAATTGAGCTTTTTATATTCAGTTTATCTCCAAGTTTATGGCTCTTATTTACCTCAAAATACTGAAATTTTCTGCTGAAATTCAAGAAAATTTCTTCACATAAAATGGTCGAAACCGTTGCCTGTTCCCCCACAAATCGACCCGTCTGGTGCGTCTGGTGCGTCCCCGTGTCTTACTCCCACCAGCCAATTTTTTCAGCAGACCCTAATTAAGAGTGTGAGCTAAACCCAAAAAAGAAGATAAAATTTTATAGCTCAAAACCTAGCTTTGACAATATTAAACATTTGATAATAGTGGAGCGGCACTCAACAATGTCTGAGTATAAGAATGTTGAGGATGATTAAATATTTCCTCAGTTTTCCCCTCCTCCACAATTTTTCCACTATTCATAACAGCAATTCTGTCACAAATAAATCTAGCCACCCATAAATCATGGGTAATAAATAAATAGGTTAAATTTAATTCTTCTTTTAACTCCAACATTAATTCCAACACTTGAGTTTGAATAGTAGCGTCTAACATACTCACAGGTTCATCACAAATAATCAGTTTTGGATTAGTAATTAAAGCTCTGGCAATAGCTACCCTTTGTTGTTGTCCTCCAGATAATTCTGAGGGGTATCTTTTGCCATATTCTGCGACTGGAGTCAAACCCACCTTTTCCAACATTTGCTCCACTTGAATTTTAGCTTCCTCTACACTAGCCAAATTATGGATAAATAGGGGGTCAGCTATTATCTGGTCAACAGTCATCATGGGGTTGAGACAAGCAAGGGGGTCTTGAAATATCATTTGCATTTCGCGACGGTAGGGTTGCAATGCTGATAAAGAGAGATTCGTTAAGTCTTTGCCTTGAAATTTGACTGAGCCAGAAGTAGATTTAATTAGCTGTAAAATTGTCCGAGATAGGGTACTTTTACCACAACCAGATTCTCCTACTAATCCTACTATTTCCCCAGGATAGAGGTCTAGGTTAACTCCATCCACTGCTTTGATAAGTTTACTTTTTCCAGAAAATAATAACTGCTCTATAAAATTACTTTCTAAGGTGTAGTGCTTCTGTAAATTTTTGACCTGCAAAATTGGTTTGAGGGTTTTGGTAGCTTCTGTTAATTCAGATTTTTCTGGTTGAATTTGAGCAGGAATAGATTCAACTACTTGAATATGTAAAGCAGCTTCAAACAGAGATTTGGTATATTCATGTTGCGGATGGTGGAGAACTTGTTTAATGGAACCTATTTCTACTATTTCACCTCCATACATTACAGCAATACGGTCACAATATTCTCCAACCATTGCTAAATCGTGGGAAATTAATAGTAGGGAAGTCTGACGCTCTTGGCAAAGTCTGGTAAGTTCTTGTAAAATCTGAGACGCTATAGTTACATCTAAGCTAGTAGTAGGTTCATCCGCAACAATTAACTTAGGGTCCAATAGTAAAGCAAGAGCGATCGCCACCCTTTGTCGCATTCCTCCACTAAATTCATGGGGATATTGAGACCAACGACTGGCAGGAATATTTACTGCTTCAAGAGTTTCTGTAGATTTTTGTTGTGCCTGAGATTTAGATATATTGGGTTGATGAGCTTGAATTGTTTCTACACAATGATCCCCAATAGTCATTAATGGATCGAGGCGAGTCATGGGGTCTTGGAAAACTAATGCTACTGCTTCTCCACGAAATTTTCTCAGTCGAGAGGGGTTCATCTCAAATATGTATTCTCCCCCAAATGTTATAGACCCCTCAACTTGTACTGATTTAGGTAATAATCTCATGGCAGCACGTCCAAGAGTAGATTTACCACATCCAGATTCTCCCACTAATCCTAATTTTTCACCTGGTTGAAGTGCGAGGGAGACATCATTTACTGCCCAATGAGATTTTCCACGTTTTTCTGGATAAGCTACTCGTAGATTTTTTATATTAAGTAAGGAATTCATTTATTATTTCGATTTACGATATTTGCTTTATTCAACAATTAATAATTAACTAATAGAAATTTTATGTGAAGCTGCACACAATTATGAAATTTATTAACTTGTCTGTGTTAATATACTCATCTCAATCTTATCTCTCAATCTGCATCAAAGGATACTCTATAAACTGGATTTAGTATAACAATTAATAATGAAAAATTACCTATTTTTCAAATAATAGTATTGGAAAACTGATTGTTTTGATTTATTTCTTATTGAAAAAAATAGTAAGCATTTCCTGCGGAATGCTGCGCAAACAGCCATTAGCGATCAGCTTTCCTCCTCCGGAGGAACTACGTTAACAGGAATTAGTAGTTTGAGTATTTGAGTAATATTGACTCGTCAGTAAGTAGCCAATTTATTTCAGACTTTTAATTCTGTTAAATATTTCAACTCTGATTCCTCTTTCAAGGGCAATTAAGTTAATAACTGATTGCTGATTGCTGACACCTTAATGCTTACAAAAAATATAGTTTATAGAATATTTTTAGCAATTATTTGTATGAAGTAAAAATATATTATTAGCTATTCACCTATCTTCTTGCTATCAATCAAGAATATATAGTAAAAATTCGTTAATTTGTATAAATTTAGTTTTAGTTAGGAGGTATTAGCTCAATATTTAACAATAAATTATCCCTGATTATTCAAAGTAAAATAATTGGCTAAAAGTAAATTTTTCTATTTTTTTTTAAAAGAGGGGTTACAACTTAAATTATTAACACTTAATTATTTCATTATTCTATAAATTAGTCAAGCAAAAATAATTGTATATTTGATGATTGAGTAATAGCGAAGAAAGATGATTTTTAGAGCTACTACTTAAGCAAACAAGTATATTTTTTTGCCTTACTACCTACTTCCCTATTCCTCTACTTCCTATTCCCTACTGAAGAATATTAAATTAATATTGCACAGGTATTTAAAACTTTATAAGTTGATTTATAACAGTCAAAGGAAAGAGCGCAGACATATCAAAAACTTAAAACTCAGACAACGCAATATTTTTTCTTCTTCCTTCTTCCTTCTTCCTTAAATATTAACTCTGACTCCCTAGACTAAATTTCCCATTTAACTCCTTTCTTTTATTTTCAAATCTGCGTAACATATAAGTAGCAGCACAATCTCCATGAGGATTATCCTCTAATATATCTGCTAATTGAAAAACATACTCAGCTATTTCTTCTCCCAATTTATCAATAATAGTCTGACGATTAATCATTTCTTGTTGATGCTGACGCACCTTAGTTTGCCATCGACGAGAAAACATCTCATGTATTTTTGTATGCAGTCCAAGGGATTCTAAAATTTTCCACTCTTCAGCATTATCAAACCAAATACCACCATCATGTAGACAACGTTCTATATAGAAAGGTTGTTTAACATTTATTTTGATGCGTGATAAATAAGTACCACATTCTGGACATAACCCCGCTTTACCATCAAAAGGGGAGGGGACAAAATCTTCAAATTGATTATAAGGTAATATTTCTTCTGGGGCATACCATGAGGGTAAACTGTCTAACCAAGCTTCATAATTTTTTCCCGACATCCAAAAACCTTTAGATTCTGGGCAATATTTTACCGGGATAATATCGTTCAAAACGGCATCTTCTAAATCTACATCGTACTTGGGACTTTTCATCGTAATATTTTCCTAATCCTGTGTTAATTTTGTTTTACTAAGTATATTCCTGCAATAGCCTGTGAGGGTTTTTAGACGGTCTTTAATAGTGGCCAATCTTGTTTGTGTTGTTTGAGGGTTTCGAGATGCTTGCAAAAAGGTTAAATCTACGTATAACAGTCGAAGCTCCTTATGCATCTCTGTTAGGTAAGACTTTACCTGGAATGCGATAGATCGATCTAGTTCTAAGTTATCTAGACTCATAATCTTAATCTCGAAAAACTGTTGGATTTCTTTCCTCATGGCCGAAATTTTTTCTGGCTCCAGATTTCCTTGGGCCATAAGTTCTTGTAACTGATTCAGCAGTTGACTGAATTTTTGATATCGTTGATTATGCTCCTTTGGTAACATAATATAAATCAATTAAATTTGTATATATAGCAATTCCCAAGAAGCGTGAGGTAGGCGCATTCGTAATTTTTAGGCAGTGGGGAGCAGTAATTCGGGAAACTTGGGAAACAAGGAATAGCGGTGGGACCCCGCGTCGGCGACAGACGCAAGCGGTCAGACCCCGTGTCGCCGTCAGGTGCAAGCGGTCGGACCCCGCGACGACGCCAGTCGCAAGGGAATGCCGACCAAGAGAGGGAATGCCGACCAAGAGAGGGAACGCGCACCAAGAGATAAAAGAAGAAAAACAACTGTACCTCAGTCACTTGAGAAAGACTATATTATTAATGTACAAGGTAATAATATAGGATATTCATAATCTCAGTAAAGTTGCAGAATTAGTTTTAATTGTTCTGTAAATTAATGTCACTCTACGATTACTGATTTGATGAGTATTTTTGATAGTTTTTTAGAGTCATAATCTATTTATACTCAAGAGTAATTATGTCTTCAATTATTAAGTTATATTGTAGATATTCGTAGACATCAACCCCCGATTTGATAATATAATCTTATCCCAATGATTATACATAGTTTTCCATATTTTTTATCAGAATTAAAGTATAAGAGATAACAGATAATCTCATAAAAGCTGTAACTATAAAGTACAAAGCTAATTGAAATTAAGACCGCTTTCTCATCAACTATAAATTGATAATTTAGGTTAAGAAAAGACCGAAATATAACTCTGGCATCTCTAGTCTAAATTAGCTAAAGAAACAACCAATTAACCTGATTTATAAACTAACTCCTATGAAGACAAAAACTCTAGCACCTAAACCTGTACTTTCATGTGTAATTCCTGACTGGCTACAAGAATGCATAAATAGTAAAAATAACAGCGATAATTTAACTAGCTGTTCGCTGGATACAGCCTTAATCTGTCAAGCATTTGAATTGGCTTATAAGTTGCATGAAGGGCAATATCGTAAATCAGGAGAACCTTATATATGTCATCCTATAGCTGTTGCGGGATTGTTGAAATATCTCGGTGGTGATAGTGCGATGATTGCTGCAGGTTTTCTACATGATATTGTTGAAGATACTGATGTAACTATTGAAGAAATAGAACAAAAATTTGGGTCGGAAATAGCTTTATTAGTAGAAGGTGTAACAAAGCTTTCTAAATTTAATTTTTCTAGTAAAACAGAGCTACAAGCTGAAAATTTTCGTCGGATGTTTTTGGCAATGGCAAAGGATATTAGAGTAATCGTTGTTAAGTTGGCAGACAGGTTACATAATATGAGAACTCTGCAACATTTGCCACGTCATAAACAGTTAAGTAAAGCATTAGAAACACGGGAAATATTTGCACCTTTAGCAAACCGTTTGGGAATTGGTCGAATCAAATGGGAATTAGAAGATTTATCTTTTAAATATATAGAACCAGAAGCTTATCGAGAAGTTCAAGAATTGGTAGCAGATAAAAGAGCTGACCGAGAGGCTAAACTGTTAGAAATGACAGAAAATTTACGACATAAATTAGACCAAGCAGGAATAGAATGCTACGACATTAGTGGTCGTCCTAAACATCTGTATGGAATTTATCGGAAAATGCATTTCAAACAAAAAGCATTTCACGAAGTTTATGATATTGCCGGACTAAGAATTATTGTGAATAAAAGAGAAGATTGTTATCGAACTTTAGCTATTGTTCATGACTCTTACCGCCCCATTCCTGGAAGATTTAAAGACTATATTGGTCTGCCAAAACCTAATCGTTATCAATCATTACATACAGGGGTAATAGGTAATGCAGGTCGCCCTGTAGAAGTACAAATTAGAACTGTAGAAATGCACCATATTGCTGAGTATGGAATTGCTGCTCACTGGAAGTATAAAGAAACCGGATCGAGTCATACTAAAATTAATGCTGAAGATGAAAAATTTACCTGGTTAAGACAGTTATTAGAATGGCAAAGCGACTTGATAGACGATCAAGAATATTTGGAAACTATAAAAGGTGATTTATTCTATGAAGATGTTTATGTATTTACACCAAAAGGTGATGTAATTTCTCTTAAACAAGGCTCGACTTCAGTAGACTTTGCTTATCGTATTCATACAGAAGTGGGAAACCATTGTACAGGGGCTAAAGTGAACGATCGGATTGTCACTTTAGATACTCAATTAAAAAATGGTGATATTGTTGAAATATTAACTCAAAAAAATGGGCATCCTAGTCTAGATTGGCTAAATTTTGTTGTTACTGGTGGGGCGCGAAACCGGATTCGTCAGTGGTATAAACGCTCTCATCGGGAAGGAAATATATCTAGAGGAAAAGAATTATTAGAAAAAGAATTGGGTAAAAAAGGTTTTGAATCTTTACTCAAGTCTGAGCAAATGCGACTTATTGCTGAGAGATTTAATTACCATAATGTGGAAGATTTACTAGCAGCTTTAGGTTACGGTGAAGTAACTTTAAATTTAGTAGTTAATCGGTTACGAGATGCAACTAAAGAAGTCACACAAGTTGAGAAAAATTCAGATATTTGTAAAGAATTTTCTGAGCATAAATCTACTTTAATGCTACCTCGTCCAACTCAAACTTCATCTTCAGATAAATCTCATCCCATTGCTGGAGTTGAAGGTTTAATGTATCATTTGGCTGGTTGTTGTAATCCAATTCCAGGTGAACCTATTATTGGTAGTGTAACTCGCATTCATGGTATTTCTATTCATCGTCAAGGTTGTTCTAATGTGGAAAATGTACCCGGAGAAAGGTTAGTTCCTGTTAGTTGGAATTCTACTAATGAAAATCAAGGAAGACCTCAAACTTATCCAGTTAATATTTGTATAGAAGTGATGGATAGAGTGGGAGTTTTGAAAGATATTTTGTCTCGTTTGATGGATAATAATGTTAATGTCCAAAATGCTCAAGTTAAAACAAATCCCGGTCACCCAGCAATTATTAATCTATGTATTGAAGTGAGCGGTCGTCAACAATTTGAAAAGACTTGTACTCAGATTAAAAATATGAGCGATATTTTGAATTTACGTCGTCTTAGTCAAGTTGAATAGTTTTTTTAAGGAAGAAGGAAGAAGGCTTTAGTTATCTAGGAGAGAAGGAAGAAGGAAGAAGGCTTTAGTTATCTAGGAGAGAAGGAAGAAGGAAAAAATAATTCTATGGCACCTGACTTAACGAAGTCAGAAGTCAGAAGTTAGAAGTTAGAAGTTAGAAGTTAACCCACCCCTCGCCCCTCCCCCTCCCAGCTATGCTTTACCCACATCTTTCTTAACATAAAGCTTGACAAAATAGACAAGTTATGCACAAGTATTGGCTCGGCTTTTTCAACATAAATAATGTACTTTTATATACATTTGTTTTGAAAACCCCAGTAGTTTTACTTAGCTACTATGATTTTTTCTCCTTTCTCCCCTGCTCCCTGCTCCCCTGCTCCCCACAAGGGTTTCAAGACTTATGGGTAAGGGATAGCCCTCCCAGGAGGGGAAGTAGGGGATTTGAGCCGCCCTCCAAAAATATTTCGCCTTAAAAGGCGGGGTTTTCGGCCTAATTATTTTGATAAATGTTTGCTACATTTTATTGAGTGGAAGAGTAGGGGATAAATAAACATCAGAATAATTAACAATAACTGGCGTGGTAATTATCAAAAAAGTTATTGAATAAGAGTATTAATTACTTAATAACTGAAGTGCTACTTAAGTTAAGCATTCTTTTTTCAAATTGGTATAACACCTAACACCTACTACCTACCACCTACTACTTACCACCTAACACAGCTTCACATAAAATTGGTATAGCGTTTCCCAAGGTCGTGAGGTACAGTTATCTTTTTGTATTTTTATTCCCTGTTCCCTGTTCCCAGATCCGGTGTTCCCTCAAGCCTAAAATTTTGTACCTCACGCTTTTTGGGAATTGCTATATAGCAATGTGCGCTGGCATATTTACAAATTACAAGAGGTGTCCAATAGCTAAAAGTCTTATATCCCACATTCCGTACGTCAATTTGTAGTGTTAAAAGTAGTATATAAATCCGTAGCTTGGTAGGTATTTATACTATGCAAATCATCTCAATTACTTTTTTCGTTGATCAAATTCCGAGTAAAAAATTTACGCATAAATACTTGCTATACATGATTACTCAATCACGGCAGCTATGATTTTCTTCTAAAATTCTGTCTCCTGTCTCCTGACTCCTGACTCCTGATTCGATACTACATTTTGTGATGCGGAATGTGGGTTATATTATAAGTTTTTTATTCCCCCAGATAGCTGTTGCCTGTTGCCTGTTGCCTGCGCACAGCGCTATATCAGATTGATTTAAGAGAAAAACTATGAATTTCAACCAATCATTAATCAGTAAGATATTAAATAAACAACGTCAATTTTTTGCCACAGGAAAAACTAGAAATGTTGAATTTAGAATAGAACAACTTAAACTTTTAAAACAGGTTGTTTCAGACGATAGAGAACAAATAATTGCTGCTATTAAAGCAGATTTGAATCGACCAACTTTTGAAGGTTATTTTGAACTTGGTTTTGTCAAAGAGATAAATAATGCAATTAAAAAACTAAAATATTGGACAAAACCTCGAAAAGTTTCTACCCCAATGGAACAGTTTCCTGCTGGAGCAAAAATTTATCCAGAACCTTTAGGGGTAGTTTTAATTATTGGTCCTTGGAATTATCCTTTTCAGTTAGTAGTATCTCCCTTATTAGGTGCTATTGCAGCAGGAAATTGTGCAATTATTAAACCTTCAGAAGTAGCTGCTAATACATCTGAGGTTGTGGCTAATTTAATTGCTAATACTTTTGACCCTATTTATATTGCTACAGTTACAGGAGGAGTAGAAATAACTCAGCAGTTATTAGCAGAAAAATTTGACCATATTTTCTTTACTGGAGGTAAAAAAGTAGGCAAAATAGTGATGGAAGCTGCTGCTAAAAATCTCATACCTGTTACTTTAGAATTAGGTGGAAAAAGTCCTTGTATTGTTGATGCTAATGTTCAGTTAGAATATACGGCAAAACGTATTGCTTGGGGAAAGTTTATTAATGCTGGTCAAACTTGTGTTGCTCCTGATTATTTATTAGTAAATCAAGCAGTTAAATCAGCTTTATTAGATAAAATCAAAAAATATATTGTTGAATTTTATGGTAAAAATCCTGCTAATAGTCCAGATTATTGTCGGATTATTAATGAAAAACAATTTAGTAGATTAACTAACTTACTGCAAGATGGAAAAATAGTTATTGGCGGTGAAACTAATTCAGAGGACCGCTACATTGCTCCAACAATTATTGAGGGGGTTTCTTGGGATTCGTTAATTATGCAAGAGGAAATTTTTGGACCTATTTTGCCTGTTTTAGAATACAGCAATTTAGAAGAGGCGATCGCTATGGTTAATTCTCGTCCTAAACCTCTATCACTTTATTTCTTTTCTCGAAACAAACAAAAGCAAGAGCAAGTTTTAACAGAAACTTCTTCTGGAAATGTTTGTATTAATGATACTGTGATGCAATTTGGAGTAGTATCTTTACCATTTGGCGGTGTAGGCAATAGTGGTATTGGTCGTTATCATGGCAAGGCTAGTTTTGAGACTTTTTCTCATTACAAAAGTGTGTTGAAAAAGGGTTTATGGTTTGATTTAAATTGGCGATATGCTCCGTACAAAAATAAAATAAGTTTGATTAAAAAAGTTATTTTTAAGTAATACCAAATTGATAAATGTTTGCTACAAATATCTAGGGTATTTCTTAGGAGTCAGGAGTCAGGAGTAAGGAGTCGTATGGGAATGGCTTTAATACCATTTTTTAAGGCGTAAATTATCTTTTTCTCTTGGTGTGCTACCAGGTGCGACTGTTGTCGTCGCGGGGTTGCACCACTTTCTCACAGGGACATCTCCTGCACTTGTCTTTTTATCGCTCTTACTATTCGTAACATTCTTTTTTCAAAATGGTATAACATTAAAAGTAGTATAAAAATCGGTAGCTTGCTAGGTATTTATACTATTTCAATAATTGATAATTGATAATTACCTCTATTATTTCCTACTGAATTGCAGAATTGCTGTTTGCAGACCATGACCTAGGAAATTCTGACTCCTTTTTTATACTAGATTTTGAAGTGCAGAATGTAGGTTGTAGTAATGCCTGAAAAGTGTGAGGAAAAAATTCTATGTTTTAGGGAACAGGAAATAGGGAATAGGGAATAGGGAACATAAATTGCAATTCAACTGTATTTCACTATTTTAAAAAATGCTGTAATTTAACATTTGTTGGAGATAGGGAAAAGAGAAGATTCAGACATCATAAAATATATCTTAGTAGTAGATATGCAAATAATTTTCCCTATCTACTTAACTAGCAGTTAACTAATAGCTTTCAGCTTTGGTTGAACTTCCTGACTTGTAGACATCGGATAATACCAAATCCCAAAAAGTTTGCCATATAGCCATATATCTTTGTAACTGAGTAGATAGGGAAATGGGAAGGTAGGGAGTGGCGAGATGTTGAACAATTAATAATTAATAATTAATAATTACCTCTCCCTAAAAGGAAGAGGATTGAATAAAAGGAAAATTTTTTCTTGTTTCTCCTTTAAAGGAGAGAATCTTTACCTTAATTATTCAGCAACACTTCAGTTATTAAGTAATTAACTTATGCCCATGGAATTTTTTTGCTAATTTTACCCAAATTAATGTTAATTATTCTTATGTTTACTTCTCCCCCACTCCCCTACTCCCTACTCCCTATTCTTTGATTTTGCCTGTAAATTTTCTAAAGCTTGATGAGCGCTAGATAAATTTGGTGCAAGTTCAATAGCTTTTTCTAAAGAAGATATTGCTTGTTCATCTAAGCCTAAATTAGTCAAAGCTTCGCCCAAATGATAATGTACAATACCCGAACTTGGATGAAGTTCAATTGCCTTATTATAAGAAGCGATTGCCTCATCCCACTTTTCCAAACTTGCCAAAGCATATCCTAGTTTATGGTGAATATCGGCAGCAGTGGGATTAAGATTTATCACTCGACGATAAGCAGAAATAGCCTCCTCAATAAACCCTTGTTGTTCCATAATTTCTGCTAATTTCAAATGAGAATCTATTACTGTTTTATTCTGTTGTTGTCTTCTCGCTAATGCCTCTTGTAGATGCTGATTAAACTTTTGATTATCTGGTTTAATTTCGACAGCTTTTTGATGACAATTTATTGCTTCTTCCCACTTTTGCATTTCTGTTAATGCTTTTCCCAACTGGTCATATACAACTGCTGAATTGGGATTAATTCTGAGAACTTCACGATATTGAGCAATAGCTTCTTCCCATTTTTTGAGTTGAGCAAAAGCATAAGCTAACTGATGATGAATTATTGCTGCATTAGGATTAAATTCAATTGCATTTTGATAGGCAGCAATAGCTTCTTCCCATTTTTTGAGTTGTGCTAAAGCTGCTCCTAAATGATGATAAATTTCGGTATTTTTGAGATTGAGAGAAATAGCTTGCATACAAGAATCAATGGCTTCCTCCCATTTTTGTAACTTAGTTAAAGCTAGCCCAATATAATAGTAAGCTTCTGCTAAATTGGGATTTAAATCAAGAGCATGACGATAAGAAATAACTGCTTGTTCGAGTTGACCAGAGTTTTCTAGAACCTTACCTAAACTCAAATGATATTCTGGCAAATAGGGATTAATTTCAATCCCTTGATTAAAAGCATCTATGGATTCATTCCACTCTTTTTTATTTGCTAGAGCTTCCCCTAAATCTTGATAAGCTGAAGCAAAGTTTTGGTCAATTTCAAGAGCATGACGATAAGCAACTATTGCCTCATCAAATAATCCTTGTTTTGCCAAAGCAAATCCTAAACTACTATAAAATTTGGGAAATTCTGAATTAATTTCAATCGCTTGGTTTAGATAAATAACTGCCTCATCAAATCTATCTAATTTAATTAAAATTTCTCCTAAATTATAGTAAGACCAAGAATAGTTTGGTTGCAGTTGAATTCCTTGGTGATATATATTTGCTGCTGCTTCTAAATTTCCTTGTAAACTAAGAGTTTCTCCCAAGTTTTGATAAGCTACTGCTGATTTAGGATTAAGTTGAATTACTTGTTGGTAAGCATCAACAGCTTCTGCTAAATTACCTTCTCTTAGTAGTTTATTGGCAGTATGAAGATAGCTAACACTGCTTTCTATTTCTGTTGCCATTGTTGAGGTTGACATTGTTATTTAAAACTTCCTTTATTTGATAGTTATGGATTGGGTAATACGACTCATTAATTTTTGATATTTGACAGTCTTTTAGTAGGTTAATTCTGTCTGTCAATTTAGATATCATGAAATTACCCTGATGTAGTTAACATCATATAGGAAATGCTTTCCTATGTCACTTACTTGAGCCAAGATTACTAAATTTACCAGAGTAAATTTAAAATTTTATTATAGGCTAAATTTTGATCGAGAAATAGTTTTTATTGAGTGTTTAAACTATTTAAAGAAGGAGGAAATATTTAGTTATCTCAGAGATAAGGAACAAGTGGATGGGAATACTGAAAAGTTGCCACTTCGCTCCACAGGACCCCAAGCAATTGTAGACATTGCAGGTGAGGTGTGAGATATTAAACTCATCAGGGAAAAAATAACTTTATTTGTAAAAGAAAACCCAATTTCGCTTAACAGAGAAGATAAAATCTAGGTTTTCCTACTCGCGAACCTGTGAATATATATTTTTTTTAATTTTTTCCCACACTTCCCACACTCTCTCTAGCATTACTATGCACCACTACCAAAATCTAAATGTGTCTTAGCTGGAGTCAGAAGTCGGAACCTCATCAGACTTTCTGAGTGGATTGGCAAGATGATAAAATCAGGTAAATCAAAATAAGACTAAATTTATTTGAGTTTGTCCTAATGAGACTTACAAAAAACAGAAGTAGAAAAAAGGCTCAAATATAGACAGGTAGATGTTTTGATGTCAAAAAAGCATAAATCATTAATGAGCAAGGGTTTTCGGCATTTCATCCATATAATTCCCTTGTCTAGACTGATTTTCTGGTATTTTTTCTCCCAAAAAATGTCTAAGTAGGACTAACTGAAAATTCAGACAGAAATGGATAAATGGTAACAAGCAAAAAATTAATATAAGTCATTGACAAATTTAGATGAATAATGGTAATCAGAGTTAAAATTATATAGCGCTGCTAACTTATCCTAATTAATAATTAATATTAGAGCTGCTTAAGTTAGTAAGTTTTGTATAATAAATTAACTCCCTAGTAATTCTAATAATTGATGTTCAAAAAAATTATATAGTAATATTAATAACCAATACATAATCAAAATCAATATGATACACAAAACAGAAAAATCAACTCTAATTATTACCAGTATGCACCGTTCTGGAAGTTCTTTGACAACTTCCATCCTACAAAGTTCTGGTTTACATATTGGTCGGAAATTAATGGAGGGAACAGAAGATAACCCTCAAGGATATTTTGAAAATTTAGACTTCTATGAATTTCATCAACAAGTATTAGAATCTCAAGGAATAGATAGAGATGGTTGGACACTCCAAGAAAGAATAGATATAGAAGAAAATTTTGTAGAAAGAGCAAAAGAAATTATCGCCAAAAATTCTATAAGTGGAAATTGGGGATGGAAAGAACCTCGTACAACTTTGTTTCTAGATTTTTGGGCAAATATACTGCCAAATGCCAAATTTTTATTAATTTATCGTTCTCCTTGGGAAGTAGTTAATTCTCTATATAGTCGGCAAGATAAAATATTTCAAAGTCAGCCAGAATTAGCAGTAAAATCATGGTTACACTACAATCAAAAAATTATTGATTTTTATAATTATGCTGCTAATCGTTGTCTATTGACAAATATTCAAACAATAATAAATAACCAAGAACTATTTATTGAAGCAATAAATCAAAAATTTAAGACAAACTTCAATTATCCCGCTGACAATATCTACAAACCATCATTATTTAATAATCAATTATCAGTAGAAGACCATAGATCGACTCTCATAGATTATTACTTTCCTGAGGCTATAGAAATGTACCAGGAATTAGAAGCAAGAGCTTGGAAACCAGCCAATGAAATACCAGACTTTTCCTGGCAAGAAAAAATTAAATCATCTCCCTATAGAATTTGGGCTTTTCAAGACTGGATGAATTTCTGTAGTGTAGAAAGTCAGAATAAAGACTTACTAGCAGAAGTAGAAGAATATAAAGATCGATACCAACAAAGTCAATTAGAACTAACACAAACTAAGTCTGAATTAACACAAACACGAGATGAGTTACAAAAATCTGCTTCTCAACTCGATACCACCGAAACAACATTATTAGAATCTAAAAAACAACTCCAGGCTACAGAAACAGTATTAGAAGAAACTCAGTCTCAACTGAAAAAAATTGAACATATTCAAACCAGATTTGATCAAATAGAAAAAGAACTTATACAAACAAAATCTGAACTACACCAAACTCAAGGAGAGCTAGTACAAAATCAGTCACAACTACATCAAACACAAGAAGAACTAGAACAATTTACTTATAGACTTCAGCAAACAGAATCAGTATGGCAAAAATCTCAATCTCAGGTAGAAAAAACAGAAGTATTGTTAGAAAAGTCCGAATCACAAAATAAACAAACTCAAGCAGAATTAGGGAAAGTAAAACATAATTTGTATGAGACTCAAGCTAAATTAAAGGTTTGCCAAAATCAGCTACACCAAACTCAAGAAGACTGGGAAGATTCTCAGGTTAAGTTAATGGCAAATGAGAAGAGTTTACAACAATATCAAGAACAGTTAAACAATGTAGAGACAGAATTAGAAAACTCCCACTCACAACTGAAACAGACTCAGGCAGAATTAGGATTAACAAAACATAATTTATGTGAAACTAGAGACGAATTAGTAGTTTATAAACATCAGTTACACCAAACTCAAGAAGAGTGGGAATATTACCAGTCTCAGTTAACAGCAACTGAGGTAATGTGGCAAGAATCTCAGTCACAGTTGCAGGCAAAAAAGGCCGAGTTAACAGAATCTAATTATCAACTAAAAAACCATAAACAAAAGTTAGAAAAGTATGAATATGAGCTGCAAAAAACTAGCAAAGAATTACAACAAACTCAATCTCAGCTAAATCAAACTCAAGCCGAGTTAACAGAATCTAACTCTCAACTAAAACAAAAAGAAACAATATTGCAACAGTCAAAAACACAACTAAAAGAAATTCAAAAAAATCAGCAGGAATGGGAAAAATCTAAATCTCAATCACATAAAGCAAAGCAAGAATTGAAGCGAACTAACCTACAAATGCAAGAAGTTCAAACAGAATTAGTAGAATCTAATTCACAACTGCAACAGACAGAAACACTATTGCAACAATCTCATTCTCAAATGAAACAGACAAAAACATTATTAAAAGAGTTTCAAACTCAGCTATATCAAACTGATGAAGAACGAAAAAATCAGCAACTACAATTACAGGAAACTCAGACAATATTGCAACGAATTAAGACTCAATGGAGGCAGACAGAAATATTATTGCAACAATCTCAATCTCAAGAACAAAATGCAAAAAAAGAATTAGTGAAAACAAAGTCTAAACTAACACAAACTCAGTCAGAATTAGAAAAATTGCAGTATCAACAAGCCATTCTGATAAATTCTAAATCCGAGAGTCAAACAGAATATCAACTATTAGTTTGGGAAGCTTGGTATGCTTATCAAAAAGGTAATTTGCTTGAAATGCAAGAGCGCCTTCAGAAATCTTTGAAATATACTGAAAACTCTCGGGCAGAAATAGTAATGGAATGGTTAGATAGTTTTGCTAATTTCTCTCAGCAAAAAGGTCTAGAGTTAGATAGTCAAAAGCTGACAAATTCTGAAGAATGGCAAAAATTGATGAAGCGCACTATGAAAATTCAGCAGAAAGTTTTGGTAAGTAGTGAAAAATAAGTGAGTAGAAGACAGATTTAATTAAATAAAATTAGACAAATAAAACATGAGCAAAAATACTACATAAATATTCAACAGAAGAAATTAAATCAGGAATATAGGGAACAAATGGAGGTAGGATAAAGTCACTTACTCAGTATAGTTAACTTATTTTTAGAATTTGATTTTATCAAGATGTTGGTAATATTTGAAGAAATTAAGGGGAATATAAATTAATGGCAGCAACAACAGAAAAAGAACTAGAAGAAGCTAAGGCTAAATGGCAACAAACTCAACAAGAGTTGGATCAAACTAAGTTCGAGTTGCATGATGTCAGAGAAGAGTTGGAGCGGACGCAATCTCAATTAGATGAGGTATTAGGAGAGTTGGAGCAAACCCACTTTGAGTTATATCAGCTTAAGGAGAAAGGAGAGCAACAGCAGTCGGAATCAGATGGAGAAGTTAAGCAGAAATTGGCAGTAACCAAGTCCAAGTTGCAGGAGACCAAACAGTTATGGGAGGAGTCCCAGTCGCAGTTAGGTGAGACGATGGGAGTGTTGGAAGAGTATCAGTCTCAAATGGAGCAAACGATGGCGACATTGGAAGAGTTGCAAGGAAAGTTGCAGGAGAAGCAGGAAGAGTTGGAGCAGGTTAAGGCAGAGTTAGCACAGAAGCAGTCGGGGTCAGAGTCTGATTTGCACAAACAGTTGGAGGAAACTAACTCTCAGTTGCGGGAAACTGAGCAGTTGTTAGATGAGTATCAGTTGCAATTAAGTGAGACAATGGAAGTATTGGAGCAATCTCAATCACAATTGCAGCAAGCTCAGTTGAGAGAGAAACAGGAACAACAACAGCCACGATCGGACTCGGAGTTGCACAAAGAGTTGGAGGAAACTAAGTCTCAGTTGCGGGAAACCGAGCAGTTATTGGAGCAGTCGCAGTCTCAGTTAAGTGAAACAATGGATGTGTTGGAGAAGTATTATTCTCAACTTCAGGAAACTCAGTTGAAAGAGAAAGAGCAGTCAGAGTCAAAGTCTCAATTAAAGAAGGAGTTGGAGGAAACTAAGTCTGACCAAACTAAGTTCAAGGTAGATTAAGAGTGAGAAACTGTTAGAGCATTCAGATGAGCAAAATCGATTGTTCAAAATACACAATGCCATAGTCAAACCCATTCAGATTCAGGAACAACATAATAAGTGGTCAGGGGGTGTAGTTTTTCCCAATAATATGCCAGAAATATTCCGTCATCGACGAAGCAATATCAATTTAGATCAAGAAAAAATATTCCGTCATCAACGCGGTGGTAGTCTAGAGCAAGAAATAGTCTACTTAGATCAGTTCATAGAAGTGAATGAAAAAAATAATCTTGGCAGCGACAACAGTGATACTCATCAGATTGATAGTTCAAAAACTTACCATGGTACATATATCTACGGAGGTCCTTTTCATCCACACTTTGGGCACGCTTTGACTGAAAGTATTCATCGTCTTTGGGCATTTGATATCAGTATTCATGATGGCATTGTTTTTACTATTTCACAACCCCCCAATACCTCCCTAGCTGAATATACTTTTCCTTTATGGTTTACTCAAATACTAGAAATTATAGGCATACCGCTAGCTAAATGTGTTTTAGTTACAAATAACCACTGTATTTTTGAAAATCTTATCATTCCAGAACCGGGTAGTGAGCTAACACTTGGACAAAAGAAATGGTATTTCTCTTATTTAGAAAAACTACAGCACAGGATTTTTGAGTTAACAAATAACCTGAGAAAAGATAAACCACAATGGCTTTTTTTAGGAAGAAATCATATCCCTTTTAGTGGAGTTATAGCAGGAGAAAAGTATTTTGAGACTCTGTTCACTGATGAGGGTTATGTTTCATTAAAACCAGAAAGCTATGACGTTATTGAACAACTTGCTTATCTGATCAATGCCAAAAAAATTATATTTAGTGAAGGAAGTTCTATATACCTTCTAGAATTAATAAATTATTTAGACGCTGAAATTGCTTGTATTCCTAAAAGAGGAGGCAATAAATCTTTCTATCCACATCTTAACAGCAAGTGTCGTAATTATATTATTGCTGGAAATCTTCAAGATATTCTAGGCTTAACTGACTGGAGGAAACATGGAATCAGAAAACCACTCAGAATAAACAGACATCCAGACAAAATTGTTGAATCACTCAGAAAACATAATTTTTGCTCGTTGAAAAAATGGAATGACCATCAGTTTTTTACTGAAGAAAAGCATTATATTAGCGCCTACATAGATAGAGCTTACAATTTCTTACCAAATAGCGATCCTATGCATCGTATAGGTGTTATGCAAAAGTATTTACAAGTGCGTGGTACAACTCAAGAAAAGTCAGTTGATATGTCCATTAAAAGTCGCAGCGATCGCCTCAACAAGCTTGCTAGTATTAATCAATCATCCAGATATCTAGAAATAAGAGTATCAAAAGGTATAACTTTTAATGCAGTAAATATTACCAATAAAGTTGCCGTCGATCCTCAGTTCAGATTAAATAAGGATAAATATGCCACTGAAAAAGTGGTATTTCTAGAAGTTTCCAGTGATGAATTTTTCAAAAGTTATGCCCAGAAGTTTGAATCATTCGATTTAATTTACTTAGATTGCCTGCATACTTTTGAACAAACTTTTCGAGACTTTTGTGCTTCCATTGCTGTGGCACACTCAAAGACTATATGGTTAATTGATGATACTTGTCCGAGAAGTTATGCTCAAGCACAATCATCACTACAGCGTTGCCGACAAATACAGAATTTTTCTGGGGAAAAAAGCGCTGCTTGGATGGGTGATGTATTTAAAATAGTTGCTGCCATACATGATTTTTTTCCTCAGTATAGTTTCGCCACTTTCCCAGATCATGGACAAACAGTAGTATGGCAGAAATGGAGGAAAGATTTTCAGCCTCAATGGAACAGCTTGGAAATGATTAGTCAGTTGGAGTATGCTGATTTTGTTGAATTGCAGAGTACGTTATTTAAAAGAGAGCCATACAATAATATCTTTGAAAGAATTAGGCATCACCTTGGTACATCATAAAATAAATTTCTGAGATTAGATAAAATATTTAAATTCAATGAGTTATATAAAAATAGGAAATGAATATTTACGTCAAGGTAAATTAGATAAAGCTATTCAAGCTTACCAAGCATCTATTCAATTAAATCCAAACTTTCACTGGGCTTATTATAAGTTAGGAGATGCTCTAAAAAGAAAAGGTCAAATACAGGAAGCAGAGCAAGTTTATCAGAAAGCTGATTTCCTCAAAAATCAACTAGAAAATAATCAATTTAATACTTACAGTAATCTGAGTAAAACTTACGAAAAGCAAATTCAGGAAATATATCAAGCTAACATTAGTATTCAAGCATAAATAGAACAATTAAGGTAGATTTTATCTCCAATCATCAATAGATCATTAAGTCAATTATCTGTTAATTTTGATATTTCAAATAAACAGAATAGGGTTTGATCAAATAAGATACTTGTAGAATTTTTTCTAGATATTGCAAAATTTTGAAAACCAGATGATTTTTTTGATATTGGCTCTCGTGATGGTAGCGGGAGTATTACTTTCAAAAAAGCTGTTCCGACAGTAAAGTGTTATGCTTTTGAAGATAATATTAACAATTATGAAACTTTTAAAGGCAGTGAGTAATTATAATGGAATAGCTGATTTTTATATTCCAACAAAAATTCATGGAAATAAACTTTATAAAAATATAGGAAATGCTTCATTGATGACTAGAGAAACAAAAGATTGTCAATATCAAAGTACAAGAGTAAGAGCGATCGCTATTGTTGCTAAATTATAATCACATAACTATACTTGAATTGAAAAATTGAAAACAAGAATTAATTAATTAATGTTAACCCCTGTAGAGGTGCTTCAAATAATTTGCCTGATACCGATAGTCGGTGGTTCTGTATATTCAATCCTCAGTGTATGGACTACTAGACAATTTTTGAGGAAAACCACCCCAGACATAAATGCCACAGAAAAATTTCACCCACCTGTCACTGTACTGAAACCAGTACGAGGTATTGAAAAAGACCTCAAGTCAAACCTGCGTAGCATTTCTATTCAAGATTGGCCTGAGTATCAGGTAATTTATTCAGTTCAAGACCCTGAAGATTTAGCCCTCCCTATTCTTGAGGATATTCAAGCAGAAGTAGACACTCAGAAGATTTTCGTTGTCATTAGCAATGTTCAAGGAGGAGCTAATGGTAAAGTCAATAATTTACTTGGTGCCATAGCTGAGGCACACCACGATATCATTATTATCAGCGATAGTGACACAAATCTCAAACCTGACTATATCAAAAATATCATAGCTCCTCTATCCAATCCCGACGTGGGATGTGTCTGTACTCTCTTTAAAGCCAAAAGTGCCTACCGATGGTTTGAGAAGATGGAACTATTAACCATGAATGCAGACTTTATTCCTAGCGTGATATTTGCAGCAGTTACGGGAGCATCCAATGCTTGTTTGGGACCTTCCATAGCCATAAATCAAACCACACTACAAGAACTTGGTGGTTTAGAGAGTCTAGCAAATTATCTTGTAGAAGACTACGAACTTGGACGGAGGGTTTGGACTTCTGGGAAAAAAATGGTGCTTTTACCTTATATTATTGATGTAGTTGTAGACTTGAAGAATTGGCGACAATGGTGGACTCATCAAATTTATTGGGATCAGAATACATATTTAGCACGTTCTGGGCCATTTATTGCAACTATATTAATCCGAGCAGTACCTTTTGCTATTTTCTTCGCTGTGGCACGAATGGGAGACTTATTGGGACTAGGAGTATTAGGGATTACAATTGGTTTACGACTTCTGACCAGTGGGATAATTTTAAAAGAGTTGAAAGATGCTGAAGGTTTAAAAAGTCTTTACTTATTGCCTTTGCGCGATCTTTTTGGTTTAATATTTTTTGCTCTAGCGTTGACTAAGCGTACAGTAGTATGGCGTGGCATTAAGTATAAATTAATTAATAATGGGAAAATGGTTCCTGTCAGCAAGAAATAATTTTAAAAGCGTTTCCTGACGGAATGCTCCGCAAACAGATACAATTATCTATGCACAAGTTTTTAAGCTGATAGCTGTTAACGTAGTTCCTCTGTAGGAGGCTAGCTAATAGCTGATAGCTAGTTAAAATTAGGCAAAAAATCTAAAAGTATCATATCCACTGTTTTTTTTATTCATCAAATGAGAAGTTCTATAGTATTATTATATTTTACTTACAAAGAAAAATCATTATGACAGACTTTCAAACCTCATTTCTTTGTGATGTAAAATCTCTATTTTTGCAGCAACAGGAAGAAAATCTAGCTCCTTATTTGTACAGTACTCCTAATATTGAGGACGATTCTGCCAATGGTGAAGGATGTTACCAAGAACTAATATCTCAAAATTTAAATTATTATCTTTACAAGGAAGAAATCAAATTAATTAATAATAAGGCTAGCCAAATAGCTGCTTATGTTCCACCAGGATCTAATGTTATAGAATTTGGTCCGGGTACAGATATAGCTTTCAAAAATAAAAGTCTGCCCTTCCTTAAAGAAATTAAACAATTGAAAAGCTATGTTCCTATAGATTTGTGTCAAACTTATCTGGATCAGAGTGAGGAAATTTTAAGCCGAGAGTTACCAGAAATATCAGTTGAGAAAATCAATACAGACTTTATTAAGAAAATCGATCTGATTAAAAACTTTACTAAACCCGTAGTTTTTTTAAAGGAAGTACAATTACCAATCTTTCTACAAATAATTGCCTGAAATTTTTTGAAATAATTTTACAACCACTACAACCAGATGGTATTCTCATTGTTGGTGTTGATTCAAATCAAAATTAGTCGTCATTAAAAGGAGCTGATGATCATGGAAAAATGGGGAATTTGACGCTCAGTATTTTATATTTTATCAATCGTGATTTGCCAGTTTCTGGATTCGACCCTAATGCATTTAATTATGAATTTAATTGGGTGGCTGAAACTTATTGTTTAGAGCATAATGTGAGAGCAACTAAAGACCAATAAATATAAAGAGTGGCACAAAATTTCACTTTTGAAGTTATGATAAATATCCAGTGGACTATTTTCAATATCTGGCGATCAAAGCAGGGTTCAAACCCCTAGATTATTTTGCACATCAAAATGAACCTATGGTCATTCATGTTTTAGCAGCTAAGTAATTGAAGCAATGAATCCCTTGCTCATTTCGGCATAACTATTGAGTTACACACTGTACAAATTAGCTATAATGTCTATCACACAATTTAGTCGTTTCACGCTCTTTTAATCACTCTAATTTGCTTGCTGCCTTTACTGTGTTATTTGCCATAAAAGGCAGCAATTAATAAATTTTTACTAAATCAGCCTTTGATGAAATTATAGATAGGTTCTAGTATTACTTATAAAAAATGGTATAATCCCTACTTTATAGAAGAGGAAAAAACTAGATTGATTATCGTATTTTAGTTCGATAAATATGTAAATCTATTTAATGTAAGAACACGAATTTTCAAGAGAGAGTCACATGACAGTAAATCAAAAAATTAAACCATTTTATTTCGATATTACAGATGATGAAATTCAATATTTCTTATCAGAATCAGAGAAAATTTTACGGTCTGGAAAATTAATTTTAGGGGAACATACCAAAGCATTTGAACAAGCATTCGCTGAATATGTTGGTACAAAATACGCGATCGCTGTTAATAGTGGCTCCTCTGGACTAGAAATTCTATTACGCTTGAAAAAAGTGGAGGCAACAACTGTTTTAGTTCCTACTAATACCAACTTTGCTACTGTTGCTACAGTAATTCGTGCCGGAGGGAAAGTTCAATATCTGGATATGGACAAACAAACATTTGCTCCTTCTCTACAGATGATGCAAGAGGCAGTAGAAAAGGGTAATAATCTCCCACAGAAGATTTCTGGAGTAATGTGGGTTCATATTGGGGGTGTCATTTCTCCAGAGTTTCCGCAAGTGGTGGAATATTGTCACCAACGAGGGTTATTTGTCCTCGAAGATACTGCCCATGCTCACGGTAGTAAAATCAATGATGTAAGTGCTGGAAATTTGGGAGATGGTGCTGCTTTTTCATTTTTCCCGACTAAAGTAATGACAACTTGTGAGGGAGGAATGATAACTCTGAATAATGAAGAAGAAGACTATATCGCACGTTCTTTGAGAAACCAAGGGAAGCGAGGCATGGACTTTGGTGGCTTACACACGGACTTTGGTAATAGTATGCGAATCACGGAAATGAATGCTCTGCTTGGTCGGATACATTTAGCAAAATTGCCAGAGATGTTGAAAAAACGTGAGCGAGCTTATGAATTAATTACTGCACCTCTCAAAGAAGCTGGTCTATCGTTTGTATCTACAGAAAAAATGGATATCGCTAGTAATTACAAATTGATTGTTCATTTGCCAGAGGGAAAAAATGCCAAAGAAATCAAAACAGCATTAGCAGAAGAAGAGATATTTTTAGGAGGAACAGTATATGAAATACCCTGTCACAAACAACCAGTTTTTGCAGGTATTTGTGAAGGTGAGAGTTTTCCTGGTGCCGAACGTTGGTGTCCGAATCATATCTGTCCACCTCTGACTTCTGGCATGACGGAGGCCGATGCTCAACGAGTGGGGGAAGCTTTAGTTAGGCATTTGCAATAAGGTTTTGGGAACTGGTCTCAGAAAATATAGATAGTAATTTGTAGATTGGGTAGAACGATTT
The DNA here is from genome assembly GCF_010692625.1 of Okeania sp. SIO2C2. Classification (NCBI taxonomy): domain Bacteria; kingdom Bacillati; phylum Cyanobacteriota; class Cyanophyceae; order Oscillatoriales; family Microcoleaceae; genus Okeania; species Okeania sp. SIO2C2. Next base: position 22,656 of record NZ_JAAHGM010000024.1, on the reverse strand, counting down.
CTGTTATTGTAGGCGTTACCTAGATTTTTTTGAGTCCCTGCCCAATCGATGGGAAAATCTTTTTTGGTGCGAACTTCCAATGCTAGATGATATGCAGCAATAGCATTTTCCGGCGTTGCACAGTGACGAATGATTACGAGAATTGAGGAATTTGCCGATGTTTCAAATCATAGAGCAGCAAGGGAATGGATCTGTACAACATATCACCTCAGAACTATAACCCGCAGGACAGGGGCTTTCTGGAAATTGACGGCCACAGTCACGGCACAGATAACTCTGTTTTCCCTGACTGTGCAACACCAGATTTAATATGATGACTAGGTGACTGTATATTTTAATATGCCTTTGACTTTTGATTTTTTACTTGTAGGAAGATGATTAATCCTGGACAAATATTACAACAGCACTATCGAGCGATTCAACTTATTGGAGACTGTGGTTTTGGTCAAACTTGGGAAGTTGACGATCGTGGTACTATAAAAATCATGAAAATATTGCAAGTGCCAAGGGCAATAGAGGACGAAGAAATAGAACAAGTAATTTCTTTGTTTGAGCAAGAAGCAAAAGTTTTAACATATTTACACGAACCTGGATTACCAAAAGTTGAACCAGAAGGATACTTTATCTGGTCAGAAGCGGGATATGAACCATTACACTGTCTGGTAATGGAAAAAATTGAGGGTATAAATTTATCTGACTGGTTGCAACAAATTCATCATAATCAACCCATAGAAGAAGAGCAAGCGATCGCCTGGCTCACACAGTTAGTAGAAATTATTGGTAAACTTCATCAGAATCATTGCATCCATCGGGATCTTAAACCAACAAATATCATGTTGCGTAGCTCCCCAGCACAAAACTCCAATCATAATGGAGCCAAACAAGCCTCTGGATCTTATGAAAATTTGCCTAAACAAGAAGCTAGTCAACAAACAGATGGAAAAGCTAGCAGAGCAAATAATTTATCTTCCATTTCACTTACCGAAGAAAATGTTGCACAGCTAGGAAATGATCCAGAACAAATCAGAGAAACATTAGACCACAAACAGGAGGTTGAAAATGAAAAAAATCACACTGACCATCAACAAGATTCCCAAAAGCAGAAATGGGGTCAACTAGCATTAATTGACTTTGGTGCGACTAGGCAAGTTACAGAAACATATTTAAGGCAATTTGAAGGCAAAGATGTGACTGGGATGATTTCTCAAGGTTACACATCCCCAGAACAGTATGAAGGGAAAATCACACGACAGTCGGATGTCTTTGCCATTGCTCGAACTATAGTTTATTTAGTCACAGCACAAGATCCTACTAATTTGCCCACCGATCCTCAGAGTGGTAGATTAATGTGGCGACACTATGCTACTCAAATCTCAAAAACATTAGCAGACTTAATTGATGAGATGATGGCAAATTTACCTCAGTGTCGCCCCCAAACAACCGAAGACATTTTGGAACGTCTTGCTAACTACAACCAGCAAGTACAAGCAGAAATTGAACCTACCCAGAGCAAACAACCCGCTCCCGCAAAGAAAAACTATTTATCTGACTTTCCATTGCAGCAAAAAATACAGAACTTCAAGAGTAAATATCAAGAAACCACACCCAAAGTCAATAAATGGTTAGGCAAGATTTCCCTTTTAACACTAGGAGCGATCGCTGTCTTAATTGCTATTTTACCAGAAGCACCAACAACTTGTCCTTTAAAACTGGATGATAATTTGAGTTGTGGGGAAGAAATTCTGATTCCAGGTTCCGCACCCAAAGAAAAAGAAGAGGGAGTTAAAGCTTTTGCTGATGGTGATTATTTGCAAGCAGTCAAACTTTTAGAAACAGCTAGAAAAAAATACTTTAACGATCCAGAAATCCTGATTTATCTGAATAATGCCAGACTAGCTGCTAGCAATACTGACGCTTATACTATAGCCATAGTAGCACCAATGACAGGTGAGTCACAAGCTCTCAACTATAGTTTAGAAAAATTACGGGGAGTTGCTCAAGCTCAGAATGCCATAAACCTGAGCGATAATTTGATTGGGGGTAAGGGTTTAATTGTAATTATTGTTGATGATGGCAACTCTCCAGAGCAAGCAGTAAAAATAGCAAATAATCTGGTTTTAACAGGTCAAGTTTTGGCAGTAATTGGTCATAGTTTTAGTGAAATCACGATGGAAGTAGCTCCAATTTATGAAAAGAATAAACTGGTTTTAATTTCTCCCACTGCTAGTGCTTCTAAATTATCAAATCGCAATGATTTTTTCTTTAGGATGATACCATCTGATGCCACAATGGCTCAAGCAATGGCAAGTTACTTAATTAATAAATCTACTGATAAACAGCAAAAAGTAGCTTTGTTTGATAATCCTAATGATATTTACAGTGAATCTCTCAAGAATCAATTTATGCTTAGTTTCAGTGCTGGTGGTGGCAAAATAGTTAAAGACCTGAATGATAGTTTTGATTTATCAAGAACTTCTTTTAATGCTAGTGCTGCGAACAATAGAGTAGAAAAACAAAAAGCTACTGCAATTGTATTACTGCCAGATATTTCCACTTTAGCGAAGGCAATAGAGGTAATCAAAGCAAATTGGCAGCTCAATTTACCGATAATTACTGGAGAAAACCTCTATAGTAACTATACTCTCAAGTTTGGTGCTCAAGAAGCAGAGAAAAATGTTGTAGTAGCTACACCGTGGCACAGCTTGAATAGCCCCGATCCAGATTTTCCACTGCAAGCAAAAAACATTTGGGGAGGAACTGTTAGTTGGCGTACGGCTTTTGCTTATGATGCAGCTAGAGCCTTGATTACAGCATTAGAATCACTTCCAGAACGTCAAGAGTTAAATCGCATCGCCCTGCAACAAATTTTAGCAAGTGAAAATTTTAGTTCTGAGGGTGCTACAGGAGAAATAACTTTTTTACCAAGTGGCGATCGCCAGGAATCAAGAATTATTTTTACTAGAGTCGTGAAATCTAGTTGTTCGCCATTAGGCTATACATTTCTGCCCCTAGATTATCCTGTCAGCAAGTTTAGTATTTTGGAATGTGATTGATTCGTTATTTAGAGGAGATAAGGGTTAGGTAGTGGCTATTCAACAATTAATAATGGCTTTGTTGCACAAAAGATGAACATAGAGTATAGATTATAGATATGGTTATGGTACAAAAAATCTGCACCGACTAGATATGAGTAAGTCCAAGTCCAAATCCCAATACAGAGTTAAGTAACTGGTCAGCAATACGATGCTTCCTTGAAACAAAGGGGGAGTCTAACATTTTGGCTGAGTAATCAAATGATAGAGCAGTGGCTGACAACAGAGAAAACTGGACGTCGGGGGACATCTCATACCTATAGTCAGGTTGCTATGGAATTAATGGCAACTCTTGCTACTCTGTTGAGCTTGGCAGGACGACAAACCGAGGGATTTTTGGAATCTATATTTATAGCAATGAGCGCTCAGGTATTTACAATGTCCAGCTCAAAGTGGACTCTAGAAAAGGTGTACAAAAAATAATGTGTAAATATGCCAGCGCACATTGCTATACCTGAATGGGGTTAGAGCTACCAGTACCAGATCATAGTACCTTGTCCCGTCGCCTGAGTAAATTGAATATTGAGATACCAGTAGTCCCAGCCCGTCGCCCAAGAGGCCATGCATCTAGTCGTAGACTCTACAGGGGTGAAAGTGTATGGAGAAGGGGAATGGAAAACAAGAGTTCATGGTGTAAGTAAACCTGTACAATTGCGTCAGTTACATCTAGGTGTCAATGAAGCAACTGGGGAAATTATTAGTGCTGTGGTAACAACTAACAATGTTAGTGACGATCAAGTGTTTTGCGACTGATTGGAGGGAGTAGAGGGTGAGATTGGGCAAGTATCTGGTGATGGACCTATGATCAACGCAAGTGCTACGAGGCAGCCAGTAAAAGGGGAGCTAAACCAACCATACCACCGCGTCAAAATGCAGTCATCTGGCAGCATGGCAACTGTAAAGCTCCGGCTGATCCCAGGGACTCAAATCTCAGAGAGACTCGTAGAGTGGGACGTAAAAAATGGAAACGAGAGAGTGGATACCATCGGCGCTCCTGATCCGTTTGCGTAGCATTCTGTAGGAAAACAACAATGTTGAGGCTCAAAGTGATATTCGCAGGCAAGTTGCGACGACGAAAATTTGAGACTCAAGTAGTGGAGTTATTTATACAGTGCGCTATCCTTAACCACATGATTCAACTTGGGTTACCTGAAAGCGACAAAGTAGAAATTTAGTTGATGGAATTTTCGGGGGAGCCGTCGCGATCGCAACTTTCATGGAACAAAGCCATTAATAATTAATTATTACCTCTCCTTGAAAGCTGATAACGGTTTGCATGCTGGTGAAAAATACGAAAACTCTGTCTGGGATTTTTACTTCGGAGAAGAACTAGGACAAGTTAGGAGTCTAGAAGTTAACTTTAACGGTATAATACCATTTCTTCATGAAGTTGCACTTAATATAAAGATGAGAATAGTCAGTGCAATAAAATCCGATCGACAATTATTAAGCGCAGCTTTACAAAGAATTGGTATAAATGGTGCCATCTCTGAACTAACATACGAAAAAATGTACACTGATTTCCTTTCAGAGCCAAAAGTGCGTGTACCAGATCCTAGTAGGATTGCAGCTTTAGCATTCATTGGTGGTGGAATGTTCCTTTCCCGTCGTCGTCAGTCTCGCTAAGAAATTAAATTATAATTGCATCTACTATAAATTTTAATATTGGATACAAATAAATAAAAATTCTATAACTGGGTTTCTCCTAAAAACGAAACAGGAGAATCTCAGATTTTTTTTGTTATCAAGATATATAGTAGGGAACAGGGAACAAAGGCCACTTGCATCTGACCAATGCGGAATTGCAGCACTATTTCCTATAGAACCCCTGAGCGTATCTTTGGACGCGGTATGTGCTTTTGGCTTCCGTCCTCAGCCTGAGGAAGTTGTGGAAATTCAGGAACGAGAATGGGGAAAAAGTGGATGAGACCCCGCGTTGCCCAATAGCAAACCTGGTAGCTTCCCTTGCAGGTAGAAAAATACTCTCATCTCCCCATCTCCCCATCTCCCCAAATTCCCCTCCACGGTCGGGGTTAGGGGTGGGTCTCCATCTCCCCATCTCCCCATCTCCCCATCTCCCCATCTCCTTCTCTATTTTTAAATAGATCCGTTTAGGGGTTCTATAGTACCAATGAGCAAAAACTTTGCTATACTTAGTTTTCTATTTCCCCATCAGGCTAAAATATCAGCAGGATAAGTTTAGCATTACTTTTGTAAATTGCTACAATCACAGTGGGTTGAAAATTCTTCGATCAAAAAATTGATATAATAACCAAGATTAATTTTAAATATATCAAAAACTAATTAACAGGGATTGTGACTTCAGAAAACCTAACATTATTTGAAACTGAATATAAAGCTGGCAAATATGCCTTTGAGCGAGGTCAATACCGTAATTCAGTGCAACATTTAGAAACTGCTAAAGACAATATTGAGCTTAATTCAAGATTTGGGGGAGAGGTACAAATCTGGTTAGTGACAGCATATCAAGCGACTGGCCAAATTCAAGAAGCAACTGCCCTTTGTAAACAACTAACTCGTCATCCTCGTTTAGAAACCCGCCAACAAGCAAAACGTATATTAGCCATTCTCGAAGCACCTGTACTGAGAACCAGGCAAGAGTGGATGACTAAAATTCCTGACTTGGGGGCAATATCTGAAAGTGATGCTAAAGATCGTCGAGGTAGCACTATGGTTTCCCAAGTGAAATCACGGCCACCGAAGCCAAAAACTCTGAAGTTAGAAGTTGTCGATCCTAGTCAAGTTAACACAAAAGATAATCAATTTGTTTGGGTGGCGTTAGTACTAATAATTCTGACTGTTAGTGGGTTAGTTTGGTTTAGTTGATTTTTATCAGGACTTACGCACGCATACGAAATTATACACTATTTGTAGGGGTTAACGGCCGTTAACCCCTACTATATTTGGTTGTTATGCGTGATATTATGTCCGGTAGCATCGGCATTGTATAGCAAAGGTAGGCAACAGCTCCGGAAGGCAACAGGCAACAGACAGGAAGGCAATTGAGCAAGAAAAAAACTTAAATTTCCTGTAGATATCCACGCTAACTTTTACACAAACGATACCAACGGACATGATATGAGTGAGTCCTCAGAAGTATTTTCCCACCAACTTTTCAGAGAATGACTTTTTGGAGCTGAATATCGTCCGTTTATATCAAATCCGGTAGCATTGGTATAACTAGATTAATTAATTAGGAGTCACGAGGGAATAAAATGTAGAAAGATTTGCGATTTGGCTGACAATGAAACATTTTTTTATACCGAACCCAGGCGTATTTGATTTCAAAGTCTACAGTTTTAATTATCTCCTGGTTGATGGCTTTCTCAAACTGAATAGCACTTTCATTACCCTCATTTTGCAATAGTGATCTAATGAATTACACCAACTATCTTTTTTGATAGATTAACCTACAGAACTCGATCTATTAAAGTAAATTGAAAAGCTCTATTCAGAGAATTATTTGTTTCATTCTTGCTGAACTTAAAGCAATATTTTGCATTTTTATTTATCACACAATTTACTCTTTTTCTAGAAATTATCATCTCTAATTCTCAGTTATGAGAATGCTTCAGTAACAATAGAGTTTTAATACCAGGATATAGAATTTAAGACCTTTCAACTATTCTCAATCTTGCCAAATTCCCCTAACACCTAATTTTTAGAAAATTTTCAGCAAAAAATAATTTAACCGACACTCAACCTGCTTAAATATAATATGTAAAGTTATATCTGAGAGGTAAATTATGAATGCAAAGGATATTGCGGGATTGATACATCCAGCATTGGCAGTTGTGGTGGTTTTCCCAATCATTGGTATAGTTCTCAACTTGGCTTGGCAGACTCGTCAACGAAGGCTACAAACTACAGATAAAAGTAAAAGTAAAATTCCTCCAGTGGTAGGACCGGAACATAGAAAAATAGGTAATTTGTTGACGGGTTCCGTTGTGGGAATAACTTTAGTTGCTATTGCTTACTCAATATATTTTAAGGGTATTTTTAAAGATTTTAAAAGTGAAAATATGACCCTAGCAATATTAATAGTAACCATCTTTATGACTACGGTTGCTTCTCTAATATTTCTTTATCAAGCTAAAACTAAATTATGGCGAGGAGTATTTGCGACCTTAACCGGAGCAGGTATCATAATTTTAGGTTTTCAAGATGGTGTTTTCCGACGCGACTATGAGTGGGCAGTTTCTCATTTTTATTATGGTATAATAGCTTCAATATTGATGATTTTTTCTTTGGCTATTGTGCCGGAAATATATAAAGATAGGACTCACAAATGGCGCAAAATTCATACTGCTTTAAACTGTTTGGCGATTCTAGTATTTTTAGGGCAAGGAATAACAGGAAGTCGGGATTTGTTAGAAATTTCTCTAAGTTGGCAAGAAAAACATTTATATAAATGTGATTGGGAAAAACAAGTTTGTCCAGATGCACAATCACAAATTTTATCACCAGAAATAATTGTTGCTTCTATTTCTAATTATCCAACTTTAGCTCAGACAAATACTGTTTTAGCTTCTGGAGAATTTGTAACTATTACTCCGGGGGAAGATACCGAAGGTACAGCAGAAATTATTCAAGCAGGTAGTAAAACTCAAGTTCGGTTAGCGGAAAACTTTTCTGCCATTGAAGGTCCGGCAGTAAAATTGTTATTACATAAAGAAAATCGTCCGGAAAGTTATACCACAGAAAATTATGTGCGTTTGGGAGATTTAAAAAGTTTTACAGGAGAACAAGTTTATGACATTCCAGAAGAAATAAATTGGCAAGATTATCCAAATGTTGTGGTCTGGTGTGAAAAATTTGATGTCACTTTTGGATCAGCAAAACTTAAGTGATATTAAATCTGGTTGAACAACCTCACTTCAATTTAGTAGTAGGGGTATTTTCCTGCGGAATGCTACGCAAATATGTCGCGGAGGAAACGGCCGTTAACAACCATACAAGGATGCTAAACCCTTTAAATACTTGTCTTAGGACTATAGAGCAAAACTACGAGCAATTATAACTGTTCTACTAAATATGAGTTATTATTGACCGTTGCACTTATGCGACAACATGGAATTTTTTGGAAAGATTCCGAATTGCAGTTTTGCCAGATGTGATGGCTTTTTCTATTCCTAAATAAATTCTGTAAAAGCAACTATATATGAGAAAAAATCTCCTTCTCTACATGGTTTGAGTTCCTATTCTTACAGACAGCATTTTTCATATCAGTGAGGTATAGCAATGTGCGCTGGCATATTTACAAATTACAAGAGGTGTCCAATAGCTAAAAGTTTTATATTATCAATTTTTTATTGCCCCAGATGAGCTGTTGCCTGTTGCCTGTTGCCTGCGCACAGCGCTATATATCTGTGGCGGGTAAGATGCCCGCACTTTATCATTAATATAATATTTGTACCTCATATACCACCAAATCTGCTGTAATATATAAATCTTATTAATCATTGGGATAATGAGACTTAAATAAGTAATAATTGTTGGGGGTAATCCCCAACTAATGCTATTTTTTGGAATAGTGAAAGTTAATTTATTTGGCTGAAGTTTTGGTCTGGTCTTTAGGTTTAATATCCCTTCTTCCCCAAGGTTTCAAAAAAGAAATAATAAAGATAAAAATCAGACTCACAATTTGAATTGATGCACCAATAACTATGGCTTTAGCATCAAACATAAATAGAGGATTGCTCAAAGCTTGTAATCTTTCCGTATCATAAATAGCTGTGATTGCATTAGTCCAGGGTCCTAACCAAAATGTTCCAGAAATAATTAATATACTGGTAAGAATCCACTTAGTAATTACCCAATAAAATTTAAAAAATCCCCAAATTGTTAACCAGCAAAGTAAAGCTCCAGTCAGTAAAGTTATATTAGCAGCAGGAACAACTATCCAGTCATCTAATAATTTTACAACTGAGTTAATTGCGTAAAGTTCATCACCGTTATTTCTATTAAAATTATTGATGACCATAATTAGCATAGAAAGGACGGTGCCAAACCAAATTGCTCCAGAAATAACATGAGCAGATATGAGCCAACTTTTTTGATTTCCTATTAGTCTAATTCCTGGTTTCTGACTTTTTTTCTCTTTAGGTAAGACAGACTGATTAGTCATATTTTAGTTCCTGATTAGATTTGTTTGTGAGAGCGATCGCTCTTGATTTTAACCTATAAATTACAATTTTAATTTATACTTTGTGAATTATATTGCTTCACAAAAGTCAAGTTCATAACCCATGTACTTTGGTGATACCAAACAAATCAATAAACTCAGCCACAGAGATAATTTTAGTCTCTATCAAAGATTGTGCTTCTGAATAATCAGCATCTCCTGTAATTAAATAGTCAGCTTGAGCAGAAAGCGCACAAGCAAGAAATTTAGCATCTTTTCTGTCTCTGGGAAAATTAACTACTATATCAATTTCAAAACTAACAGTTAAAGCTTCAACTAGAGTTAAAAACTGTTTCCGTTTTGCCTGACTTATTTTTAACTTTTGGCGTTGTAAAACCTCTTGATATTCTGCTAAAATTTCGGCAGAAGTAATCCACTCACATTTTGATGCGACCTATAGAACAACCTGTTCCGGATTTCTGTCTTTCAGAGCAGCATAAACTAAAATATTTGTATCAATAATGACTTTCATTTACCTTGTCTGTAAGCATCAATTTCTGCCTTGATTTCTTCCTCTGTAATCTTCTGAATTTCAGGGTCAGATTGTAATTCTTTAAATAGCTCTTGCAGTTCCTGAACTAAAACAGCTTTTGATTTTTGCTCTGTCAATACAGGATTTGGAGTATTTGACTGACTTTGAATAACAAAAACAAAGTTTAACAATTCCTATTGTTTTTCTGGTGAAAGATTGAGCAAAACTTGATTAATTGCCTTGATAATGGGGTTAGTTGACGTCATGGTGCGACTTCTAAATCCTCTTTGATTTTCTAACAATAATATCAATTTTTATCATTTGATCAAAATCTATTGATTTTTCAGAGATGCCTATTAGTCATATTTGAGTCCCCAATTATTTCCATTTATGATAGTATGAAAATTATAGTTTAACTAAAAATTTTTAGTCTGTTTTTTAAGTTGTTGAATAAGATAAATATATTATAATTGTAGGATGTAGTAGAGAGATTAATTTATTGTGGCAACTTCGCAACCTCAGCCTAAAATCATACAGCAATAATCCCCTAATCAACCAATATTACTATATGATGGTTCTGCTGAATTAACTGATGGAAAAAATACCATTCGGGGTGAAGCTTTAATTCAGATTTATTGGTATCCATCTCCATATATTAGTGTTAAATTTGAATATTATTTTGAAGATTTTAGTAAAAATATAAACTTAACTTATTGAGATAATATAGAACTGAAACCAACTCAGATAAACTTAGTTCCTAGAATGAAAGTTATGTTACGAGGTCTGTCTATTTATAAAATTAATGGAACTGAGAAGAGAGCATTTTCTGGCGATTTAAAGGAGCCTTTTATACAAGGTAGAACAGATGATTTATCATCAGTAACTTTTCATATAACTAATTTTAATTTTTTATTTGTCAAAGTTTTTAAGTATAAATTTGAAGAGAAAGAAAGACAAGTTATCTTCGAGTATGGTGATTGGCATATTGTTTTAGCAGAATCAAAGTATCCTTTGGACTTTGAAAAAAAATTGGAAGCTGAAGGAGGATATGGCATTACTCATATCTGTCAAATTAAACGTTCAGATGGTAAAACTTTTGATTTAAAGGAAGGGTATGAAATTATTAATGCCTTTATTTATTACATTTCTTTTCTTAGAGGAATTTGGATAGCACCTCTTTACGTTTTAGGCTTTGATGCACAAGAAAATAAAATCTTAGAAGAATGGCGTACTCCAACTCTTAAAGCTGATTCATGGCAGTCTCTTTATTATTCTTTCAGTCGGTATACTACAGAAATTATTGATGCTTTCTCTGGATTTATGAAAAAGTGGCAAGATGAAACATGGCAAGAAGTAATTCAAAATTCTATTCAGTGGTATATAGAAAGTTATAAGCATACAAATGGATATAATACTTCTATTATTTTAGTTCATTCTGCTTTAGAAAAATTAGCCTGGACATATTTAAACAGTAACAACTATATTAGTTCTGGTGGGTTTCAAAAATTAACCTTCGGCGATAAACTTAGACTGTTACTTAAAACTCTTAATATTTCTCTACTTCCAATTGATGAAAATTGGGAAATTACTAAACTAGCCAAAGAATATAATTAGGGAACTGATAGTGTGAATATAATTGGGCAGGTGAGAAATTTATTGATTCATCCGAAAATATCTAAGATAGAAAACAAGATTAAACTAACAGAAAATATGATGGGAGAAGTTTTTACTATTGCTCATAACTATTTGTTAAAATGCTTACTCAAACTATTTGATTATAGCGGTGAGGTATACGCACACAGGCAAAATGCCCGCACTGGTAACATTCAATTATCAGGACCTGGACTTTTGAAAAAAACAGGTGAAAAATAAGCTTAAAACCTTATACATTAATATTTTGATCTACAATCAACCATTTTCTTGATATATCTGCATTTCAGCATCCTTATCGAATAGATAACTTTTAAGGCCATCCCTAACAACACTAACAACATTTGAAAATTTACCTTTTGATTATTAAAAATCAACTTAAATTATGCTCAAAAAGACCAAACCAATAATCAGCCTAATTCTCAGCTTATTTTCCCTAACTCCAACTATTGCCCCCGCGTTAGCAGCGCCACCCCGCACCCCAGACCAAGAAGAAACCTGCGAAATACTCGTCATCGGTGGCGGTTTGTCAGGAGCAGCAACTGCCTACGAATCATTATTAGCAGGACGCACCGTTTGTGTCACCGAAATTACTGACTGGGTAGGCGGTCAAATTTCTTCCCAAGGTACATCCGCTCTCGACGAACGCGGTACTCAACGCAGTCTCCTCTTTTATCCCCGTGGTTACTTAGAATTACGAGAACGTATCGAAGAAAAATACGGTAGATTAAATCCCGGTGGTTGTTGGGTAAGCGTCTCCTGTTTTATGCCTTACGATGGTCACGGTATTCTATTTCAGATGTTGCAAGATGCTGCCAAAAAAGGTGGAGGAACATTCAAATGGTTTCCCAATACTGTTGTGAAACAGTTAGACATTTCCAATAATCAAATCAATAGAGCGATCGCTATCCAACATCAACCAGCAGCAGGCACCCCACCCATCAACACCGAACCCCTGTCTCAAGTTATCGAAGATGCTTACCGTTACCAAAACTCAGCGCGTTTCGACAAAACCATAATTCAATTTATACCCCAACCTTCCCCAGAAAAAACAGGCGGTGCAGACTGGTACGTTGTCGAAGCTACGGAAACCGGAGAAATTATTGCTCTAGCAGATGTTCCCTATCGTCTCGGTATCGATCCACAAACCTATCTTGACCCCTCATCTCCTGTTGACACCAGAGACTCCTATTGCACTCAAGGTTTTACCTACACCTTCGCCATGGAAGCAACCGAAACACCCCAAACCCATGTCGAACCACCCTTTTATTCTCAGTATGCTCCCTACTATAGTTATGAATTATCTAGATTAGCTAGTTTCCCCCTAGTTTTCACCTATCGTCAAATTTGGTCAGTGAAACCAGACGCACCGCAACCAGGAGACTACAAAAAACGAACAATTTTTCCCGGCGATATTTCCATGCAAAACTGGACTTGGGGTAATGACTATCGCCCTGGAAACCGTGACGACAACTTAATTTACAGTCGAAACCAACTGCAAGCTACAGGTCAACTACGACCGGGTGGTTGGATGGGTGGTTTGCGTGCGGAAACCCTCCGTCGAGGTGAGGAAAATGCTCTCGGTTATTTCCATTGGTTGGTTGAGGGAACTACTGACTCTCAATTGGGAGCAGGGGTAAAAGAAAAACATCCCAATAATCGTTTTTTGAGTGGGTTTGATGCACCGATGGGAACAGCTCACGGGTTGTCAAAATATCCTTATATGCGAGAGGGAAGACGTATTATTGGTCGTCGGGGAAAGACTCATCCAGAAGGTTTTACCGTGGCAGAGGTTGATATTGCTAAAAAGAATTTTCGGGATGATTTTTATCTACAAAATTTAGCACCGGATACATTACATTATTTGTGGGGAGCTGTTTCTGCTTTTGTACCTCCAGATGCACAAATTAACTCAATGCAAGAAATGCCTCAACGTGCTCGGGCGACTGTTTTTCCTGATAGTGTGGGTATTGGTCATTATGCAATTGATTTTCATCCCTGCATGACAAAAAGTCCGGCAGAAGCACCTGGTAATTCTGAACGAGCGGGTATTAGGAGGGGTCAAGGTTCTGCTTATCCTTTTCAAATTCCTTTACGAGCAATGATCCCTCAAAAAATTGATAATTTGTTGGTAGCGGGGAAGACTATTGCTACGAGTTATATTGCTGCTGCTGCTTATCGGGTTCATTCTTTTGAATGGTCTGCTGGTGCTGCTGCTGGTACAACAATTGATTTTGCTTTAGAGCGGGGTATTTTTCCTTATGAATTGATTGATGATATGCCTTCTAAGGAATGGGAATTGGAGGTTTTACAAGGTCGCTTACAAGAAAATGGTAATCCCACAGCTTTTCCTGAAACTTCTATTTTTAATAATACTTGGGATGAATGGAAATAGTATTGTTGCTTAGTTGAGATGAATGGCGTTGGTGAAGCGCGTGTATGATATTAATTTGGTGGTGGTGCATAGTAATGGTAGAGAGAGTGTGGGGAGATGGGGGGATGGGGAGATGGGGAGTATGGGAGAAATTAAAAAATATATATCTTCACCAAAACCCATACAGGACTACCATTATCATTTTCTTTGTGGGTTTAATACCCCACCGTCTACAGGGTGTTCAAAATTACTTGGGGGAGCGAATCCATAAGTAATTTTCCTCCTGTCTCCTGTCTCCTGTCTCCTGTCTCCTTCTTCAAAGCGCTGTGCGCAGGCAACAGCTCATCTGGCAACAGCTCATCTGGGGGAATAAAAAACCGATAATATCAGGCTTTTAGCTATTGGACAGTTACTGTAATTTGTAAATATGCCAGCGCACATTGCTATAATTTTAATTATATCAAATCCGTTTAATTGGGCATAAAAAAAATCTTCAATCGTCATAACTACCCTCATCTTTGTAATTCTTTCTCCTCCTGACTCCTGAGTTCCCCTCCCCTCCTGGGAGGGGCGAGGGGTGGGTTGACTCCTGAGGACTCCTAACTTAACCATTCTATGGCTGTTTAACCGGATTTGATATTACTTAGGGCTTGCTGATTAAATCTAAAAGCATTGACAGATAAAGGTTTTAGCATTTTTTAGTTAGAAAAAGTCCAAGCTTTTAGGTCGTAATGGTTCAAAAAATTAGCATTTTCGGCCAGAGTTGGGCAGAAAAATCAAGGGAAAATTCTTACTCCTACTTCCTCGCTCCCGACCCATTTCTCCCCTCCTGGGAGGGGTTAGGGGTGGGTTGTCTCCTGTCTCCTGTCTCCTGTCTCCTACCCTCACCCATAAGACTTTTTCAGCAAACCCTACTTAGGACTTACCCATAATATTAAGTCCGGTTAAACAGTTATAGAATGGTTATAGCACTTTTTAGGAAGCGTGAAGTACAGCTTATTAATTCTCTGTTGCCTGTTGCCAGATGAGCTGTTGTCTGTTGCCTGATTATGGCTTCATTTTCATATCTTTAGTTTTAAAGTTTATTTGTCCTCAACTACTTACTTATAGTATTCAATATTCTATGATTTTAAACTCTATTAATCCTGAATATATGAAGTTTTTATGAAGCTGATATGGATTTGATGAAGATTTGATGAAGAAGGAAAAATAGCCTTGACTTTAAGAAAAAATCAAGTTAATTTAATTAGTCAGGACTTATGCAACGACACCAATCATAGTGGTTAAATCAACAATGATCACTAAACAATAAAATATGGTGGTGGTGCATAGTAATGGTAGAGAGAGTGTGGGGAGATAGAGACCCACCCCTCGCCCCTCCATCGCAGGGGGAGGGGAATTTGGGGATACGGGGAGATGGGGGGATGGGGAGTATGGGAGAAATTAAAAAATATATATCTTCACCAAAACCCATGCAGGACTACCTACACATGCAGGACTACCTACAATAGATGTAGCGGTACTGCGTAAGTGCTGTTAGTACAAACTTAAAAACATTGGAGAAAAATCATGAGTAACAAATTTCAACAGATTGCTAAAGCTGCTGGCAGTATGACTGCATTAGCATTAAGTTTAGGATTATTAGGACAAATTCCGGCTCAAGCATCTTTGATTGGAGATCAGGTAAACTTGGAAATTGGGTTTAATGGTGAAGCTCCAGATTTTGTGTCGATACCAGGGGGTTCACAAGCAATTGTCGAGCCTTCTTCTGGTAACTTTCCTGAAGGTGTCGAGTTCGTTAATGTCTTTGCTGGTTCTGTTAATGGCATTGGTGAAAATGTTTTGTCTTTTAGGATTAACTCCATTAATGTCGAAGATTCTTTGTTTGATAGTAGCTTCGATTTTCGTTGGAATCTTGTTGGAGAAGAAGTACAGCCATTTACTTGGGAAGTGACTTTAAATGATTTGAATTGGGTTGACTATCCTACAGGAAAAATTGTTGATGTTGAGCTATTTGAGACAGGTGCTGGTGGTGGATCGTTTTTAGATACAGAAGGCATCTTAATAGGAGATCGTGTATTGACATTTGAGAATGTTGTTTCCGTTTCTCACACAGATGATTCTGTTACCTTAGCGTTTTCTATCGATCCAACTTTTGGACTAGGTTTTGGAGAAGGTTTCGCTAATGGAGGTGCTGGGGGATTTGTCAGGGTTGACCTCATTGTGGAACATGATGATCCTGTAGCAACTCCCGAACCTACAGCATTAGGAGCATTGTTAGCCTTAGGTGCTTTGGGTGTTAGCAAAAAGATGAAGAAAAAATAGGCTGCCAAACTATTTTGTTAAGGGATTTGTAACTTAATAAAGTACCAATTATTGGTGTAGAAAAAGGCTCGTGGCTGTCATTGCGAGGCGATGATATTAGACTCAACCTCAATCGGGAATAGTTAAGCTAGCCGAAGCAATCTCTACTCTATAGATTAGCTGGTAGTCTATTTTTTTGCTAGTCCCTAAGTTCATAATTTGATTAAATAACACTTCAAGTTAGATCATTTGACACAACGATAATTATACCAGTTTTAATCATATTCATTAGACATCTGGTAAAAATCAAAAATTAAATCAATTCTCACACTAGATATATCAATTATTTCCCCTCCCAGGAGGGGCGAGGGGTGGGTTCCCTACTGCCTACAGCAAAGCTGCCTACTCCCTCTTTTGGAGGAGATGTCTATTGAGTATAGCAGTGGAAGGAAAGGGCTTGTAACTGTTGGCTAAAATCTGGTATTATCTATAAAAATCTGGGATTATCTGTTTATGCTACTTGGATATCATACTGAACTACATCCGAATAACCAGCAAAAAACATTGCTGGCCAAACACGCTGGTGTAGCTCGCCATGCCTATAATTGGGGACTATGGTTAACTAGGAACATTCTTAATCACAATTCTCATAATCCTGGTAGTAAACTGAAATTTCCTACCGCAATCGACCTGCATAAACTTTTGGTAGCAATGGTTAAACCCAAAAACTGCTGGTATTATGAAGTATCTAAAACAGCCCCTCAATATGCTTTGAGGTATTTATCAAATGCTTGGAAGCGTTGCTTTAGTAAAGTGTCTGGCCAACCTAAATTCAAGAAGAAAGGTAGGGATGATAGTTTTCCTACGGAATGCTACGCAAACACTCTAGATGGGTCAATATCGGTAGGTTTGAATCATATAAAACTGCCCCGAATTGGATGGATTAAAACTTATGAAATACTGCCAGATCATGTAACTCCTAAATCTGTAACTATTAGTCGGGTATCAGATAGATGGTTTATGAGTTTCAAAATAGAGAAAAAACCTCAAGTTACTGAGAAATAAGTAGATGTAGTTGGTGTTGATTTAGGAGTAAAATCTCTAGCTACGTTATCCACTGGTGAAGTATTTGAAGGAGCTAAGTCTTACAGAAAGTTTGAAGCAAAACTCTCTCGACTACAGTATCTAAATAGGCATAAAGTCAAGTTTTCCAACAACTGGAAAAAAGCGCAACTCAGAATAGCTCAGTTACACAACAGGATAGCTGACATCAGGAAAGATATATTGCATAAACTAACTACCTATTTGGCTAAAAACCACAGTCAAATAGTAATAGAAGACCTTAATGTCTCAGGAATGATGGCAAATCATAAGTTAGCTAAGGCTATTGCTGATATGGGTTTTTATGAGTTTCGTAGGCAATTAAAGTACAAGTGTGAGTTATATGGTTCTGAGTTAATCATCGTTGATAGATGGTTTCCTAGTTCTAAAACTTGCTCTAGGTGTGGAACTGTTAAAGAATCTCTGTCTTTATCAGAGCGCGTTTTCAATTGCGAACACTGCAATTTTAGCTGCGATTGCTCCGCAACGCTAGCGCGAACGAGATTTGAATGCAGCGTTAAATTTAGCTATGGCGGGCAGTTTGCTCCGCAACGCTAGCGCGAACGTCCGTGACAGCCTGTGGACTGGTGAGTGCCGACACTGCCAGAGTGAAGCAGGAACAGAACAGATAATCATAGATTTCTATAGATTCTCGTAGGTTTCTAAGAACGGCGCGAACATATCAACAGCTTAAAACTCAGACAACGAAAATTTTTCCTTCTTGCTAATGAATAATGAATATAGATCATACTTCTTCGACAACTGTTGCTCCAATGTCTGTTTTCAGATTGGAGGTTTTAAATGCAGAAACTAAACTAGGAAAAGATGTATGACAAACAGATGAATTGTAGTTGTGCCCATATCTAGGGTTTCTCATTGCAACTGAGAATGTATGGTTACAAGTTCTATTGATCGTCACTTGCTTAAATTTAGAATTTTTGCAATTAGTTTGTAACATTTTACCTGCCTTAGAATAAATAACTTTTGTTGACTGTAAGTAAATTTGAGTATTCTCTAATTAATATAGAACCTAGATAAACATTCACAATTGAACGCAAAATTTTATACAAATGTCATTGCTAAATTAATGAATATTTACTAATTATATCAAATCCGTTTAATTGTATATAGATCAAATGGGAGACCGATATGGAATAGTAAACGTTTAAGAGTTTAGCATCCTCTACTGACTACTAAATTGAAGTGAGGTTGTTGAACCAGATTTAATTCTATATATAAACTTAACATATTTTAGTTAAATTTTCAATAAATTCAGGTTAAATTTCAGTAAAAAGATATATTTCTGATGATAAATAAGTATTTATATTGATTCTGTCTCCAGAATTGCTGTCTCCTGACTCCTTGTTTGATCGGACATTTTAGTCGGCAAAGTAATAGTAAATTCTGTTCCTTGCTCAGAATTAGAAATCACTTCAATTTGACCACAATGCTGTTGAATAATCTGATAACAATTGGTTAATCCTAGACCCGTACCTTGACCAACAGGTTTTGTCGTAAAAAATGGGTCAAATAATTTTTCTATAATTTTTGCTGGTATTATTGGACCGTTATTCCAAAAACTAATTTTAACTCGATCGCTCTCTATTTTTTCAGTCTGAATTTTTAAAGTAGGAACAAAATCTAGTTGATGATCTTGAAATTTAGATTCTGATTCATTGATTGCATCAATAGCATTAAAAATAATATCTAAAAATACTTGATTTATTTGAGCAGCATAACATTCAACTAAAGATAAATTTCCATAGTTTTTAATTACTTTTATGTGCTGAATTTGATGATTTAAAATAACAAGAGTATCTTCAATCCCTTCTTCGAGATTAACAAATTTAATTTCTGACTCATCAAGACGAGAAAAATTTCTTAAAGATTGAACAATTTGCTTAATTCTTTCTGCCCCATTTTTCATTGAAGATAAAACTTTTAAAAAATCTTCAGCTAAAAAATCTAGGTCAATTTCCTCAAGATAATCTTGAATTTCTGGTTTTGGTTGAGGATAATACTGCTGATATAAATTTATTAACTGTAATAAATCAAGAACATATTGTTTTGCATATTCAGTATTACCATAAATGAAGCTGACTGGGTTATTAATTTCATGGGCAACTCCACCTACCATTTTTCCTAAACTAGACATTTTTTCTGTTTGAATAAGTTGAGATTGAGCTTGTTTAAGTTGCTGAAGTGCTTTAGTAAGTTCAATAGTACGTTCTTCCACACGATTTTCGAGAGTTTTGTGAGACATTTCTAACTGATGAGTGTATTCTCCTACCCATAAAATAAGTTGATTTAAAGAAGTAGCTAATAATCCAACTTCATCTTTTGTATTTACAGTAGCTTGTAATTGAAAATTAGATTCCTTTGTTACTTGTTGAGCAACTTCAGCGAGTTGTTTGATAGGATTAGCAATTAAACGACTTATATAAATCGCTAAAAACGTCGCTATTCCTAGAGAAGTTAAAACACTAATAATAATAATTTTTTTTTGTAGCTGAGTTACCGTTTTTAAGGCAGCATGAGCCTCATAATCTTGAGCTTCTGCTACTTTCACAATAGCAATTAGTTCTTGTGAAAGGCGATCGAATTTTCGGTATATTTGAGTAGCTTTATTTTTACTCAATGAAGTAATAATCATCTGCTGTGCTTGTAGAATTTCCTCTTGCTTTAAGTTAGGAATATCTATTTGTTTCCAAAGATTATTGATATAATTAAAATATGAATTTGTTGCCGCTTTATATGATTTTAATAGTTGCCTATATTCCTTTGTGTCTATAGCTAGATCCTGAGGATGGTTATCTATAAAAATAGTAAGTTCTTCTAAATTTTCCCTAACTTTATTAACATATCCTAGAAATTTTGCTTTTTCAAAATCGAACCAAATTTTTTTAGCTAATGCCGGAACTAAATTTTGTGGATGAGACCGCATCCCTAAAACAGCTTTTTCCATATCATTGAGAAGATGGCTATGCTTATCTGCAACATATAGTTTTTGTAGCACTCGTCTTTCATATTCTTCTGAAATAACTAACCCTAAAGTAATTCCAATTACAGCAACACTTATTGCCATAGCATAGCTATAACCAAATTTTTGAGCAATACTCAAACCATTGAATAAATTAGCTATCCTAATTAATTTATTTTTTATCTTCAACTTAATCAAAAATTTGAACATACTATTTTGATTTTTTTGTGCCATAGAAGAAGGAACTTCTATATATTGGAAATTTTTAGTTTTTTTCAGATTGCATAAATATGATTTTAGCCATTATTCTGCACAGTCAATAAATCATTAAAAAATGAGAAATATTACAGCGTATTATCTGCAAAAGTAGTACATGATTTTTTTGATATTTGGCGACTTATTCCACTTAAAAAAAAGTCAATCGTCAGAGAGTGTTTATAAAGTAAAGATTAAGACAGCTAGAGTGCTTGATTTTCGGGCGTTGGTGAAAAGAGGTATGATATCATGTCCAGATAAGAGCGCGATAGAACTCTGTTACCTTTACACCACCAAAAAACTTTTTCCTTCTACTCGGGGTTTCTGATTCTTTCTGCCCTCCTGAGGAGGTCCTCCTAACTTCCGCTCCTGGGAGGGGGAGGGGCGAGGGGTGGGTTGACTCCTAAAGAATTAAGATGAATATCATACACGCGCTTTACCAACGCAGATTTTCGGTATATTCGGTGAGTTACAGCGAACAGTTAAGAGTTTAGTTCCTCAGCATAAATATTGCCACCTTTCTCCTAGGTCATGCTGCGCAAACATTTGTGCGCTAGCAAAACGCAAACATGTTGCGCGAGCAAAACTCACCCTACACCTAAACACTTAAAATAATATTTTAAGAGGTGCTGTTACTGGAATTAATCAACCATAAATACTTTGTATATCTATTTGTTTATGCCTTTTCCCTGCTTAAATATTGAGTTATTTTTAATAGAGTTGTCGCTAAATAAAGGGAAAAAATCACTCTAACCTAGACAGAGCAATAATTCCAAGCATTTTTGCCATCCAATAGCTACAATCCTTACAAAACAAGGTTTTTGGGATTTTTTTAAGTTATAAAGCGACAACTCTAATAGACATCTCCTATTATAAAAAATAAAATCAATTATCACACTAGATATATCAATTCTTTCCCCTCCTGGGAGGGGGAGGGGCGAGGGGTGGGTTCCCTACTGCCTACAGCAAAGCTGCCTCTTTTCTGGAGATGTCTAATTCAACATAGCTATTAATTTTCTGTTGATTGCAATCTCTTGAGTGTTGTATAAAAATCCCTAATAAAAAAATTAGCTTATTGAATCGACAATTGTAGATTAGGGTGCTATTAAATCACCTTCTCCCATCACTTGATAAACATCACGAATAATATCATAATTAGCGTCATTAGCAGCTACTAAACTAGAACCATGATACTTTTTTGTAGATTCTCCCTCTACTAAAGCTGCAATTAATTTCTCTTGACTATTAAGAATACGAGCTTGATACTCTTGAATCAGTTGAAAATCTAGGTTGCTGCTAGCAATAATTACATCACTAGGAAGCAAAGTAGTTTTAGCAATTATAGGAAAGTCCTTTTCTGATAAACCCTCTGTTTGCAGTAGATACTGATAGTCTATAGCAGATCCTCCCCAGGCATCAACTTTTCCTTGTTTAAAATTTGTCAGACTGCCCTCATCCCCCAACATCAGGATTTTGAGATCGGAATTAGGATCTAATCCTGCGTCCATCAGTAGTTTTGTTGGTCCGAGATGACCGCTTGTAGAACCAATATCTGACAATGCTAAAATTTTACCTTGCAGTTGGGCAGCAGATTTAATTGGACTACCAGCAGGAACAGCAATTACAGCACGATAATTAGGGCGAGTCACTCCAATTACAGGTATAGCATTTGTCCGAGCATTAATTACAACATATTCTGAAGGCCCAGCAAGTAACAAATCTACTTGATTCAACTGTAAAGCGGCGGCGGCCATGGCAAAACTCTCAACTGGAAAAAACTCAATTTTTGTTGCCAATACTTCTTCTAAAGCAGCACGAAACGGTTCATAATCACGCAGCAGTTTCTCTTCATTAATAACATCTGTTACTGCAACATGAATTAGACCTGGGAACAGGAACCTTTGGTAATCTTATTGCAAGTAACTCTGACATCACTGGACCGGGCATTGATGACGATGGCTATCAAGGTACTCAGTTTCCGTTCTACTAAACTTACCCAAACTTACCCATACATGGTTGCATGAGCTTTGGAGCTAGCTTCCTGCTTTCCTGCGGAATGCTGCGCAAACACAGAAGACCACCGACCGCAGTCTGCTACTTATCTTCTCCACAGGCTTAAAATCGCTTGAAACTCAAGCTACTGATTCACATAGTTTTTCAGGTTGATAGCAGCATTCAAATCTCTATCAGCTTCAAAACCGCATTCACTACATTTGCTAACGC